>DASXTW010000055.1:0-37405 GCA_036505215.1 Actinomycetota bacterium
CACACGACCTCGGTCTGCACTTCGACCCCGTCGACCGCGGAGACCACGAACAGGCAGCAGTCGGCCGCCCGGAGCGCCCCCTTCACGTCGCCGATGAAATCCGCGTACCCCGGGGCGTCCAGGACGTTGACCTTCACGCTCCGCCACTCGACGGGGGCCAGGGAGAGAGAGACGCTGATGCCTCGCCTGACCTCCTCGGGGTCATGATCGGAGACGGTGTTACCGTCCTCCACCTTGCCCATCCGGGTGATCGCGCCGGCCGTGAAGAGCATCGCCTCGGTGAGGGTGGTCTTCCCGGCGCCGCTGTGGCCGACGAGGACGACATTCCGGATGTTCCGGGGCTCGTAGACGTTCATCGAGTTCCTTCCCCTGGTCGTGACAAATGCGACAGGAGCGAGATCTCCTGGAGCGGCGATTATAGGCAATGGGCTCACAGAGTTGCCGCTCGACTGCCCTGGTAGAAGCAGTGAATGGTAGGCTCGCCAGCGCGTGGCGAGGCAGGCTTCGTTCTGGCCGGAACACGCCCTGCGGAGGGCGCTCGCGGCCATGGCCATCTCGGGCGTGCTGTCAGGTCTGACCACCGTCCTCCTCCTGACACGTCATCGCCTCCTCGCCGGCGTGTCGGGACTGGGATCGGCCGTCGCGCTCGTTGCGGGCAGCATCCTGGCTCGGCGAGAGGCTGCCGGCTCCGAACGGATCGGGGGGCGCGCGCACCTGGCGGAGCGCGTCGCCGACCTCGTTTTCGATGCCTCGGTCCTAGTCCCGCTGGCCTGGGTGATGCGGGCGGGATCCAACTGGGACGCCATCCTTGCCATCGTCGGACTCGGCGTCGCCTACCTCGCCTCCTATCAGCGGGCGCGGGGAGAGGCTCTCGGCTATGCGGGGTCGGAGAGCCTGGGCTATCGGTTGACACGTGAGGCCCTACTGGTGTTCGGGCTGCTCACTGGCTGGGTTGCCGGAGCTCTGTGGGCATTCGTAATCGTCGCGGTGGCCGCTGCGGTCACCCGCACCTGGAACATCGTGCTGCAAGAACGCCACGCCGCTCCTCAGGACTCGCCGCGGTGAGCGCCGAGGTGGCGGTCGGGGATTCGGACGAGATCGCGGCGCCGCAAGAATCCGCCTCAGACCGCTTGACCTACCTCTCCATGCGAGCCACACAGTGGCTCGGGATGCACCTACCGAGACGGATCGGCCTTCCCGCTGCCCAATCGTATTTCCGTTTGCTGTACGAGCGTGGGTCCAAGCAAGGAGAGGTCGTCGCCGGCAACCTCTCCCGGGTCCTCGGTCACCCACCGGACTCCCCGCTGGTGCAGGCGGCGACCAAAGAATGCTTCAGCCTGTACGGCAGGTACTGGTACGAGACCTTCGCCCTGCGGACGATGCCCACACAGGAGGTGGACCGCCGGTTCTCGGTGGAGGGACTGGAGTACGTCGACCGGGCGCTCGAGAAGGGTCGGGGCATCGTGCTCACGCTCCCGCACATGGGCAACTGGGACGCCGCCGGGCATTGGCTGTGCATCAAGGGATACCGGATGACCGCGGTGGCCGAGCAGCTCAAACCCCTCTCGGTCTTCGAGCTGTTCCTCCGTCATCGGCGAGCGCTGGGGATGGGCATCGTCCCGCTGTCGAGCACGGCCAAGGCGGGGGCGAAGCTGCTGCAGCTACTGGCGGAGAACCAGATCGTCACTCTCGTCGCCGATCGCGACCTCACCGGGCGTGGAGTGGTTGTGAACATGTTCGGCGCGCCACGACGCCTCCCTGCTGGGCCCGCGTACCTGGCGCTGGCCACCGACACCCCTCTGTCCGTGTGCGCCGTGTTCACCACCCCGACCGGATGGCACACCAAGATCGGCCCTCCCGTCGAGATCGAGAGGACCGGGGTGATGCGGGAGGACGTCACCGCGCTCACGAAGATCATCGCGGCCGGCTTCGAGCGCTATATCGCCTCGGCCCCGGCCGACTGGCACATGTTCCAGCCGGCCTGGGAAGAGGATGGGGCCGAGCCGCCCGGCGGGTGGGAGGGCTAGGCCTCGCGGTGAAGATCGTCCTGGCCTGTCCCTATGCCTGGGACGCTCCCGGCGGGGTCCAGGTCCACATCGGGCAACTGGCTGGGCAGCTCAAGAAGCGAGGCCACCAGACCCTCATCGTGACACCGGCCCGAGGCAAAGTGTCCGAGCCCGGCGTGGTGGTTGTGGGCCGGACCATCGGGATCCCGTTCAACCGGTCGATCGCTCCCGTGTGCTTTTCGCTCCGGAGCCGTCGGCTGGTCCGCCGGTCTCTTCGCGATTTCTCCCCGGACCTGGTTCATGCTCATGAGCCCGTCTCGCCGAGCACCGCAATGTACGCCTCGCTCGCATCGCAGGTCCCCGTGGTGGCCACGTTCCACGCATACGCGGAACCGGTTCGCCTGTACGCGCCGTGGGGACGCTCGTATCTGGTCCGACGGATGCTCGAGAAGATCGCCGTGCGCATCGCAGTCTCCGAAGCAGCAGCCTCTTTCGCCCAACGCGGTCTGGGCGGGAGCTATCGGATCGTGCCGAACGGTGTACAGGTGTCCCTGTTCGAGGGGGTGGACCCAGCCCCTGACCTCCCCCTGGGGCGAAGGCTGCTGTTCGTGAATCGCCTGGAGCGGAGAAAGGGATTTCAGATGGCCGTCCGGGCCTTCCTCCAGCTCGCGACGGAGTTCTCCGACCTCCACCTGGTGGTGGCGGGAGATGGACCGGAGCGAACTGCCCTGTCCGAGCTCTCACGAGCACTTCAGGACCGGGTGATCATGCTCGGGAACGTCCCACATGGCCTCCTGCCTCCCTATCACGCAGGGGCGGACGTCTTCCTGGCGCCCGCCCTGGGCCGGGAGAGCTTCGGGATCGTTCTCGTGGAGGCGATGGCGGCCCGTGTTCCAGTGGTTGCATCGGACATCCCCGGATACCGAGAGGTGGTTCGGAGCGATCTCGAGGGGATCCTGGTTCCCCCCGGGGACCCTTCTGCCCTGGCGGACGCGGTCCGGCGGGTGCTCTTGGATCCTGCGTTGGCGGCCCGGCTGGCCGAGGCGGGAAGGGCCAGGGCTGAGCGATACCGCTGGGACGTGGTGATCGAGCAGATCGAGGCCGTCTACCAGGAGGCTCTGGAGAAGCGGGCTGTAAGATGACTTCATGCTTGGCCTGTGGATCGCCCTGGGCTTGGTGGGGCTGATCCTCCTCTCCGGGGCCTTCACCTACAACCGCCTGATCCGCCTTCGGGTTCGCTGTGAGAACGCCTGGTCCCAGATCGACGTGCAACTCCGCCGGCGGTACGACCTGATCCCGAACCTGGTCGAGACGGTCAAGGGATATGCGGCGCACGAGCGGGAGGTCTTCGAGGAGGTGACCAGCGCGCGCGCCAACGCGGAGACAGCATCTGGTGTACAGGACCAGGCTCGGGCCGAGAACCAGTTGACCGCCGGCCTTCGTCGCCTCATCGCGGTCGCCGAAAACTACCCCCAGCTCAAGGCCAACGAGAACTTTCTGGCCCTCCAGGAGGAGCTCACCGGCACCGAGTCGAAGATCGCCTTCGCCCGGCAGTTCTACAACGACCAGGTGATGAGCCTGAACACCTTGATCCAGAGCTTTCCCTCGAGCATCGTGGCCGGGCTCGGACGGTTCCAGCAACGACAGTTCTTCGACATCGAGGAGCCCGCCCGCGGCCCCGTGGGAGTGCGGTTCTAACCCTTGTACGAGCAGATCGCTCGCAACAAGCGCAGAACCGTGTTCATCGTCCTCGGGGCGCTGGTGTTCGCCGGCGGCCTGGGGTATCTGTTCGGGCTCCTGCTGGGCGTCGGGATCGCCGGGCTCATCGTGGCCCTTCTGATCGCGGCCGCCCTGTCCTACTACTCGTACCTGTACGGCGACCGGCTGGTGCTCAGGGCGGCCCGCGCCCGGCCGGTGACGCATGAGGAGGAACCCAGGCTCCACAACATCGTCGAGGGCCTGGCTCTCGCCGCAGGGCTCCCCAAGCCCACGGTCTACGTCGTGCCGGAGGCAGCCCCCAATGCCTTCGCCACTGGACGTGATCCGGAGCACTCATCCATCGCCGTGACGCAGGGCCTCCTGGAGAAGATGAACCGGGTGGAGCTGGAGGGCGTGATCGGGCACGAGATGTCCCACATACGGGACCGGGACATCCTGCTCGGGACGATCGTGGCCACCCTGGTGGGAGCGGTCGTCCTGATCGCCGAGTTCATGCTTCGATGGTTCTGGTGGGGTGGCGGGCGGCTGGGTCGGGGCCGCGATCGTGAGGGCGGAGAGGGATTCGCCATCCTGGTGGCCCTGGGCATCGTCTTCGCCATCCTGGCTCCCTTCTTCGCCCAGGTCATCAAGATGGCCATGTCGCGCAGGCGAGAGTACCTGGCAGATGCCGAAGGCGCTCTGCTCACGCGGTACCCGCCGGGCCTGGCCAGCGCGCTTCGCAAGATTGCAGCCGACAACACCCCGATGCGGGTGGCCAACAACGCGACCGCGCACCTGTGGCTGAACCAGCCCTCGCGGATCCCGGGTGAAAGCAACCATTGGTGGGAAAACTTGTTCTCGACACATCCACCCATCCGGGACCGCATTCGCATCCTCGAAGAGATGTGACACCGAAATGTGACACGCAGATGATTGGCATTGCCTGGTTCACTGATAGCATGCAGCGCGGTCTTTCCCCCCAAACCGAGAGAGTCCCGAGGAGGATCCCCCCGACATGAGCCTGACCAGACGCGGCCGGATCACGCTCGGCCTGTTCATCCTGCTCGTCCTGATCGCCGGGGGCGTGGGCGCCGTGATGGCCCTCGGCGGCGCGGGGACCGGACCGTTTGCGAGAGGCAAGCCATCTGGGGGCTCGAACGGCGGCCAGACCACGCCGCCACCCCCCGCGGAGTGTCCGCTCTCGGGCCTGAATCCCAAGGCCACGGTCCCTTCCCGCCCGGCGCTGGCCGTCAAGGTGGAGAACTTGCCGGCGGCCCGGCCGCAGACCGGCCTGTCCTGGGCTGACATCGTCTACGAGGAGCCGGTGGAGGGAGGGATCACCAGGTTCATCGCCGTGTACCAGTGCCAGAACGCGTCTCGCGTAGAGCCGGTGCGCAGTGCCCGCCTCACCGACGTGAACATCCTCATTCAGTTCGGCCGTCCGCTCCTCGGCTATTCGGGCGGCGTGCCAAAGGTCGTGAATGCGATCAGGCGAGGGGGCGTCATCGACGTCGGATTCGACCGAGCCGCCCAGGCCTACCATCGGGATCCCAACCGCGCTGCTCCCCACAACCTGTACACGAGCACAAGGGCGCTCTATGGGGCGGCGGGGAAGCGAATGCAGCCCGAGGCTCCGGATCCGGTCTTCACCTACTCCGACGAGCTCCCCGGGGGTGCGACGAGGGCCCGGAATGTCCACCTGCCCTTCTCCACTTCCTCAGACGTGTTTTGGAAGTGGAGCAAGACCAAGAAAGTGTGGCTCAGATTCCACGGGACCGTGCCTCACGTCTCATCAGACGGGACACAGTTCTCAGCCAAGAACGTGATCGTTCAGATGGTCAGGACCAGACTCACTGAGATCGTCGATGCGAACGGGGTCCGGTCGCCAGAGGTGATCTCGGTCGGCACGGGCAAGGCCTACGTGTTACGGGACGGAAGGGTGATCAAAGGCACCTGGCAGCGGGAGTCGGCAGCCGACGTCACCAGGTTCGTCGACACACATGGCCAGGAGATCCCGCTCAGACCGGGGAACACCTGGGTCGAGCTGGTACCCCAAGACATCCCGGTCACCATCAAGAAGTAGCCGGGCCGATTCCCATTCGATCCCTCGCGATTTCCACGGTTCGTGAGGCGATGGCGCGAGCCTTGTCGGCCCCTCCCGCCAGGGCCGCTTCCAGGGCCGCCTGGTCGGGGCGAATCTCCTCGTAACGCTCCCGGACGGGGGCCAGGCACCGCACGACAGCCTCGCCGACGGCCTGCTTGAACTCGGCGTAGCCGGAGGCCCCCGCGAATTCCTTCTCAACCGCCTCCGGGGCGATCCCCCGAACGGCGGACATGATCTCGATAAGGTTGGTGATGCCGGCCTTGGCCGGCCCGCGCACGATCTCACGGCCGGAGTCGGTGACGGCGCCCTTGAACTTGCGCCGGATGGAGTCGGGGCTGTCCAGGATGTAGAGCGCGCCCTGCTCCGTGCTCGCCGTCGTGGACATACGCTTGTCCGGCTCCTGGAGATCCATGATCCGCGCGCCAACCTCCGGGATTCGGTGTTCGGGGATCACGAAAGTATCCCCGAACCGGGAGTTGAACCGGATGGCGATGTCGCGCATCAGTTCGATGTGCTGCTTCTGGTCCTCGCCCACCGGCACTTCGTTCGTCTGGTAGGCGATGACGTCCGCAGCCTGGAGCACCGGATAGAAGAACAGTCCGGCAGAGACGAACTCCCTGTGCTGGGCCGACTTCTCCTTGAACTGGGTCATCCGGGAGAGCTCTCCGTACGACGTCACGTTGGCGAGGAGCCAACAGAGCTCCGTGTGCTCCTTCACATCGGACTGCCGGAAGAGTATGCACCGATCCGGATCCAGCCCTGCCGCGAGGAGGATCGCCGTGGTGTCGTACAGCCGCTCCCGCAGCTCGCTCGGGTCGTAGGACACCGTGAGCGCGTGGAGGTCCACGATGCAGTAGATGGCCTCACCCCTGTCCTGGCCCTCCACGTATTGGCGGATGGCCCCGATGTAGTTGCCCAGGTGCTTTCGGCCGGTGGGCTGGATGCCGGAGAAGATGCGCATGATCGGTCAGGTTACATGGATGGCTCGCCTTCGACGGTTGGAATGATCAGGGCACCGTTGAGTGGACTTTTCGGACCGAGGGGGCCCCGACCGCCACGGGTAGACTAGGTTCGGGTGTGAGCGGCAGCAGACTACGGCCGTCGTGGAGGAGGTCACCATGGAGAACGAAACCGGCACGTTTCGGGTGAAGACCGGGCTCGCCGAGATGCTGAAGGGCGGCGTCATCATGGACGTCACCACCGCCGAGCAGGCCAAGATCGCCGAAGACGCCGGGGCCTGTGCGGTGATGGCCCTGGAGCGGGTGCCGGCCGACATCCGGGCCGAGGGCGGGGTGGCCCGCATGGCCGATCCGACCAAGGTCCTGGAGATCATGGAAGCGGTCTCGATCCCGGTCATGGCCAAATGCCGGATCGGCCACTTCGTGGAAGCCCAGATCCTCCAGTCGCTGGGCGTCGACTACATCGACGAGAGCGAGGTGCTCACCCCGGCCGATGAGGAGCACCACGTCGACAAGTGGGGCTTCACCGTGCCGTTCGTGTGCGGCGCCCGGGACCTCGGGGAAGCGCTTCGCCGAATCTCCGAAGGCGCAGCCATGATCCGGACCAAGGGCGAGGCCGGAACCGGCAACGTCGTCGAAGCAGTCCGCCACATGCGCAAGATCCAGGGACAGATCCGCCATCTCACCACTCTGCGCGGCGACGAGCTGGGCCACGCGGCCAAGGAGCTCGGCGCCCCGCTGGAACTGGTCCGACAGGTGGGCGCCACCGGGAAGCTCCCGGTGGTGAACTTCGCAGCCGGAGGTCTCGCCACCCCTGCGGACGCGGCCCTCATGATGCAGCTCGGGGCAGACGGGAACTTCGTCGGGTCGGGCATCTTCAAGTCCGATGACCCCGCCCCCAGGGCCAGGGCCATCGTGGAGGCGACCACGTACTACCTGGACCCCGACATCCTGGCCAAGGTCTCTCGTGGCCTGGGCGAGCCGATGCGGGGCCTGGACATAGCGACGATGAGCGAGGACGAGCTCCTGCAGACTCGCGGCTGGTAGCGAGGTCGGGCTCCCTGGCTAAGATTGCTCGTGGTATGAAGGCGGGAGTCCTTGCTCTGCAGGGCGATTTCCGGGAGCACGCTCAGATGCTGGCCGAATGCGGCGCCACGCCCGTCCTGGTTCGCACGCCGGAGGATCTGGCGGGAGTGTCGTGCCTGGCCATCCCCGGCGGAGAATCGACCACCATCGGCAAGTTGGCCAGGAACCATCGGCTCGTCGATCCGATCAGAGAGCGGGCCGCGGACGGGATGCCGATCCTTGGCACCTGCGCGGGGATGATCGTACTGGCGAAGCGGGTGGAAGGAGGCGAGCCGCTCCTGTCGCTCCTGGACGTCACGGTGGAGCGGAACGCGTACGGCCGGCAGGTCGACTCGTTCGAGGCCGATGTGGACGTCCGTGGCCTCGGGCCGGTCCGCGCCGTGTTCATCCGCGCTCCACGGGTGGGGGATATGGGGGAGGACGTCGAGGTACTGGCCGAGCACGCCGGCACGCCCGTGGTGGTACAGCAGGGGAAGATCGTCGCCGCAGCCTTTCACCCGGAGATGGCCGGCGACCCGAGGTTGCACGATCATCTGCTGCGTCTGGCGGGCTGACAGGGACTGGGGAAGGGGAGCACATGTCCGGCCATTCCAAGTGGGCACAGATCAAAAGGAAGAAGGCCGCCACCGACGACAAGCGTGGCCGGATGTTCGGCAAGCTGTTGCGGGCGATCGAGGTCGCGGCCAGGGACGGCGGTCCGAGCGTCGAAGGCAACATGACGCTCGCCTCAGCGGTGCAGAAGGCCAGGGATTACTCGGTGCCCATGGACAACATCGAGCGGGCCATCAAGCGAGGGGCGGGGGAGTCGGGTGGCGCTCGCTACGAGGAGGTCGTCTACGAGGGCTATGGCCCCGGGGGCGTGGCGGTCCTCGTGGAGGCCATGACCGACAACCGCAATCGGACGAGCCAGGAGGTCAGGCATGCCTTCACCCGCCTGGGCGGAAGCCTGGGCGACCCCGGAAGCGTGGGTTGGATGTTCCACCGTAAGGGCTTCATCACGATCGAGAAGGCCTTGGCGCCCGACGAGGACCGGCTGCTCGAACTCATCCTGGAGGAGGGGGCGGAAGATCTCCGTGACTCCGGGGAGCAGTGGGAGGTCGTGACGCCGCCCGAAGCACTGGTCTCTGTACGCAAGGCGCTGGAGGGCGAAGGAGTGAGCATCGTCTCCGCCGAGCTCACCATGCTTCCTCAGACGGGCATCCCCATCGGTCGAGACAAGGCCGAATCGGTACTCCGGCTGGTCGAGGGGCTCGAGGACCTCGACGACGTCCAAGCCGTCTATTCCAACTTCGACATCCCCGAGGAGATCCTGGCCCAGGCGGGCTGAGCCTCCAGCTTCGGGTCTGCCGCGTCAATCCTGTCGCTGGCACGGGCTAAATTACAGCCGTGTGATTGCAGGTGGCCGGAGGGCGTCGTAGGCTTCACTGAACATATGTTCGAGCGGGTGATCCTCGGGGTGGATCCGGGAACGAGTGCGGTCGGTCTGGCATGCGTGACGGGGGACGCGACGCGGGCCAGGCTGACCTGGTCGCGTACGGTTCGGACGCGCTCCAGCCTGCCGGGCTCGGAGAGGCTGCAGCGAATCTACCGGGCAGTGGGCGAGGCGATCCGGGCGTATCGCCCGGACACCGTCGCCGTGGAGAGACTCATGTGGGGGAAGAACATCGGCAGCGCCATGGAAGTCGCTCGGGCATCGGGCGCGGTGATGGTGGCGGCAGCGGAGGCCGGAGTTCCGGTGGAGGAGTACGCCCCTCTGGAGGTGAAGATGGCCGTGACCGGCGCTGGGAACGCGTCCAAGGAACAGGTGCGGAAAGGCTTGATGCTGCTCCTGGGGCCTGACGCCGTCCCCGCCGAACCCGACGCGGCCGACGCGGTCGCCGTGGCTCTCTGCCATCTCCGGCAGTCACGGATGCGCCAGCTCGTCCGGGAGGCCACCAGATGATCTCCTTCCTCGAAGGGAAGCTCGCCGCGAAAGGTCCCGGGCGGGTGGTGCTGGCGGTCGGCGGCATCGGATACGAAGTGGCGGTCCCCGCCCACACCCTGGCCAAGCTCCCGCCGCAGGGAAAGCCGGCCCGGCTGTTCACCCGTCTGCAAGTCAAGGACGACGGGATGGTGCTGTACGGCTTCGTCTCCCAGGACGAACGAATCCTGTTCGATCAGCTCATCACTGTCACCGGGGTCGGGCCAAAGGTGGCCATGGCGATCCTGTCATCCATGCCTGCCGACCCTCTGCGCCGGGCCATCGCCACGGGAGACGTGGCGGCCCTCACCGCGGTCCCCGGTGTGGGGAAGAAGGTGGCCGGGCGGGTGATCCTGGATCTCAAGGACAAGCTGGGCCTGGCCGGGCAGGACGCGGTCTCCGGGCCGATCGCCGAGGTTCGCGAGGCTCTGCTGGCCCTGGGCCTGAGCGCTCAGGAGGCGCGGGAGGCCCTGGCGAACCTGGCTCCGAACGGCGACCGCGCCGTCGAGGAGTTGCTGCGAGAGGCCCTGCGGAGCGTGGGACGATGACGCGAATGACGGAAGAGCGAGACGCGAGCGACCTGCCCCGGGTGGTCGGCCCGGAGGCGACCCAGGACGAGCAGGAGTTCGACGCCGCGCTCCGGCCGCGCTGGCTCGGAGAGTTCGTCGGACAGCACAAGGTGAAGGAGCAATTCGGCCTGCTCATCGAGGGAGCTCGGCAGCGAGGAGAGCCGGTCGATCACGTCTTGCTCTCGGGCCCGCCCGGCCTGGGGAAGACCACCCTCGCGGGGATCGTGGCGAACGAGATCGGCGTGGGGTTCCGGCCCACTTCTGGGCCTGCCCTCGAGCGAGCCGGAGACCTCGCCGCCATCCTCACGAACCTGGAGGAGGGCGACGTCCTGTTCGTGGACGAGGTGCACCGAATGCCCAGGGCGGTGGAGGAGATCCTGTACCCGGCCCTGGAGGACTTCAAGCTCGACGTGGTGATCGGCAAGGGACCCTCCGCCCGGAGCATCCGGCTCGACCTTCCCAGGTTCACCCTGATCGCGGCCACCACGCGGCCGGGCTTGATCACGCTGCCTCTGAGGGAGCGTTTCGGGTTCTCGCCCCGACTCGATTACTACTCGCCCGAGGATCTGGCGAAGATCGTTCGCCGGTCGGCTGGCATCCTCGGTGTGGAGGTCGACGCCGAGGGCGCCGGCGAGATCGCCGGGAGGTCCCGGGGGACGCCGCGGATCGCCAACCGGCTCCTCCGGAGGGTCCGGGATTTCGCCCAGGTGAGGGGCGACGGCCGGATCACCTTGGACGCTGCCGCCCAGGCCCTGGCGCTGTTCGAGGTGGACGAACGGGGGTTGGACAAGCTCGACGTCTCGATCCTGGAAGCGCTGGTCCACAAGTTCCAGGGAGGCCCGGTGGGCCTGTCGACACTTGCGGCTGCGGTGGGCGAAGAGACCGACACCGTGGAGGACGTGTATGAGCCGTACCTGATGCAGCTCGGCTTCCTCAAGAGGACGTCGCGCGGGCGCGTGGCCACGCAGGCGGCGTACGCCCACCTCGGGCAGGTCTTCGAGGCTTCCACCGGCCTCTTCTGAGGCGGGCTCGTCCTGGCGGCCGGTGGATACAGTGGAGTCGTGGACCTGTCGGGCGTGGGGAAGTTCCTGGTCGTGGCCGGCATCGTGCTGGTCGCGCTGGGCCTGGTGTTCGCCCTGGCTGGCAAGGGAGTGATCCCTCGCCTGCCGGGGGATTTGAGCTTCGGCAAGGGCAACACTCGCGTGTACATCCCGCTCGGCACGTCGATCGTGCTGTCCGTGGTGCTGACCATCGTGCTGAACCTGATCTTCCGGCGGTAGAAAGCGTTGCGAGTGCTCGCCATCCGCAATAAAATGAGTGGTTGAGGTGTGCGGCGGCCGCAGGCCGCCGTTTTTTGCGCGGGGCTCCGACCCCGAAGCCGGGCTTCGGCCCGGAGGAGGTCATCGTGCTCGGTTCGTTCATTCCCCTGATCGCCCAGGGAGGAAATTCCAGCTCCGGGGGAGGGGCTTCGATCCTCCTGTTCTTCGTGGTCATGGGCGGCATCTTCTACCTCCTGCTCATCCGACCTCAGCAGCGGCAACGGCGGGCCCAGCGCTCGCTGGTGGAGGGCCTCGACGTGGGGGACGAGGTCATCACGATGAGCGGCATCTTCGGCACCATCCGGGCGGTCGACGAGGAGTCCATCACGCTCGAAGTGGCTCCGGGGATCGAGATGAAGTTCCTCAAGGGCGCCGTGGCCCGCAAGCTCGTCTACGGCGAGGACGAGTCCGAGGACCAGGACGGGGGGGACCACGGGGAGGCCGGCGAGCAGTCGTGAGCCAGCCAGCACGCCAGCGGGCCCAGCCTGCCCGCGCCGCCCGGCCCGAGGAAGAGGCCTCCCTCGTCACCCTGGAGGAGATCCAGCAGGAGCCCGCGATCAGCACCTTCATCGCCAGCGCCGACAGGGTGATGGAGGGTCTGGGCTATACCGAGCACGGCTACCGCCACGCCAATCTGACGTCTCGCATCGCCTTCAACGTCATGTCCAGGCTGGGGAACGAGGGGCGAATGGCTCAGCTGGCGGCGATCGCCGGGTACCTGCACGACGTGGGAAACATGGTGGCCAGGGAGAACCACGCCCAGATCGGCGCCCTGCTGGTCTACGACGTGTTCAAGGATCGCATGCACCACAGGGACCTGGCCCTGGTCATGTCCGCCGTGGGCAACCACGAGGAGGAGGGCGGGGAGGCGGTCAGCCCCGTCTCGGCGGCGGTGATCCTCGCCGACAAGTCGGACGTGCATCGAAGCAGGGTCCGGAAGGCGGCTCAGATCGATTTCGACATCCACGACCGGGTGAACTACGCCGCCGAACAGTCGTTTCTGCGGGTAGACTCATCTGCCCGAACGGTAACGCTGGAGCTCACGATCGATACCGAGATCAGCCACGTCATGGAGTACTTCGAGATCTTCCTGCAGCGAATGATGATGTGCCGACGCGCCGCTGAGCGGCTGGACTGCCAGTTCAAGCTCACCATCAACGGAGCGACCCTCCTGTAGGTTAGAGGCGCGTGGCGTGAGAACCCGTGGACTGGTCGCGTCGCTCGTGGTCGTCGCCCTCCTGGTGGCGGCGAGCGTCGCCGGGTTCCTGACGAATACGCGGCCCCTCTTGGGTCTGGACCTCGAGGGTGGCCTCTCCGTCGTGCTGCAAGCGCCGCCCCGCACCGACAAGGGCGTGATGGAGAAGGCCCTCGACCGGATCCGGGATCGGGTGGACGCCCTCGGCGTGGCCGAACCCGACATCAGCCTGGTGGGGGGCAACCTCATCCAGGTGCAGCTTCCCGGCCTGGGGGGCCAGGGGAAGGTGGCCAAGCGGGGTGCCCAGTACTGCGTGACGTCTTCGACGGGAAAGAGCCTGGGCTGCTTCAAGGATCGGGCTGCCGCTCAGGCCAGGGCCAAGGCTCAGAGCGTCCAGCGGGTCCTGCAGATCGTCGGGCAGACCGCCCGTCTGGAAGAGCGCCCCGTGGTCTCCCCGAATGGCATCCTCACCCAGTCGGACCCCAACTACTCGAAGACGCCGTTCACCACGGGTGCCCTCAAGCCGGACGATCCGTATCGTCAGAACGCCAACTTCAAGGAAGAACCCTCGCAGGGCGGGGGGTTGGTCACCTTCGAGGACCGTAGCAATGACGGATTCTTCACTCCCGGCACCGATTACATCTACAAGCTCGAGGGGATCACCATCACCGGGGCGGACCTGAAGAAGGCCGTCGCCCAGTTCGTCACGTCCGACCAGACCTCCGGTGGCGAGAGCGGGTGGCAGGTGTCCTTCACGCTGAACGGCCAGGGAGCCAGCAAGTTCGCGGCTGCAACACAGCAGCTGGTCGGGCGCCAGCTTGCCATCGTCCTGGACAACATCGTGATCTCTGCGCCCACCGTGCAATCCGCCATCACCGGCGGCCAGGGCCAGATCACGGGGAACTTCACGGCCGACGAGGCGAAGAACCTCGCGGTCGTGCTGAACTCCGGTGCCCTGCCAGTCGAGCTCGCCAGGCAGGAGGTCAAGACGGTCAGCCCGCTCCTGGGCAAAGCCTCTCTCCACGAAGGGCTGATCGCCGGTATCGCCGGGCTGATCGCCCTGATGCTCTACCTGGCCTTCTATTACCGGCTGCTCGGCGTGGTCACGTGGTTCGGCATGGCGATCTGGGCAGTGCTGGCTTTCGGGCTGGTCTCACTGATGGGCAAGACGATCGGCTACGCCCTGACCCTGGCCGGCGTGGCCGGGATCATCGTGTCCTTGGGTATCACCGCCGACTCCTACATCGTCTTCTACGAGCGCCTCAAGGACGAAGTGCGCCACGGGAAGACCCTCCGCGCGGCGGTGGGGCCCGCGTTCAAGCGGTCGTGGAAGACGATCGTGGCCGCCGACATCGTGACGATCATCGCGGCGGCGGTGCTGTACCTGGTAGCGGTCGGCTCGGTGCGCGGGTTCGCGCTCACCCTCGGCCTTTCCACGGCGCTCGACATGTTCGTCGTCTACCTCTTCAAGCGTCCCACTGTCTTCCTCCTCGCCAGGAGCCCGTGGCTGACCAGCCTTCGGGGCATGGGCCTTCGTAGCGGCGTGGCCGCCGAGCCTCTTCCCGTGGCCGGAGGAAGAACATGAACGTGCGCGAGGCGGTCTCGACGTTCCGAGGACATCGGGTTCCCCACCTGAACCTGGTGGCCCACAGGAAGTGGTGGTTCGCGCTTTCGGGATTCTTCATCGTGCTGTCGCTGATCGGGCTGCTCTTCCGGGGGTTGAACTTCTCCATCGAGTTCAAGGGCGGCTCGCTGCTCGAGTTCCACAACCAGAGCGGAGGCTCCGTGAAGGACTACCAGGCGATCATGTCGAGGTTCGGCCTGCCGGACGCCAAGGTCGAGATCGTCGGAGGCGGGACGGTTGACATCAAGACGAAGAGTCTGACTCAGCTGGGGCTCACGCCCACCACACCGACGCCCGCGGTCACCTCCTCCGCCACCACCGGGGCCACCCCGACCCCCACGGCGACCGGGTCGGCGGCGCCCACTCCCACAGCCACGCCCACTGCGACGCCAACCGCGAGCCCGGCGACCTCGCCCAGCCCATCCGCCTCGCCCGGGGCCGCTTCATCCCTGAGGGGTGATCAGCTCCGCGCCGCACTCGCCCGGACCGCCGGGATCTCTCTGAACGAGATCAACGAGCAGGACGTGGGCCCGACGTGGGGGAGCACGATCTCCCGCAAGATGTTCACCGCGCTCGTGATCTTCCTCGTGCTCGTCACGCTGTACATCACCCTGCGGTTCGAGCTGAAGATGGCGGCGGGAGCGCTTATCGCTCTGGGCCACGACCTCATCATCACAGCCGGCATCTATGCACTGGTGGGCCGGGAGGTCACCCCGGAGACCGTCATCGCCATCCTGACCATCCTGGGGTACTCGCTCTACGACACGGTCGTCATCTACGACAAGGTAAAGGAGAACACGGAGTCTGCTGCCGCGGTGGCACGGGATACCTATTCCGGCGTGGTCAACAACTCCCTGAACCAGACCCTGATGCGATCGGTGAACACGTCCCTGGTGGTGCTGCTGCCCATCGGGACCCTGCTCCTGTTCGGCGGCCAGACGCTGAAGGACTTCGCCTTCGCTCTGTTCATCGGGGTGGCCACGGGGGCGTACTCGTCGATCTTCATCGCCGCCCCGGTGCTGGCCCTGTTCAAGGAGCGGGAGCCCAGGTACCAGCAGATCCGAGCGCGCGCGGCGGCTCGAGCGGCTCGGCCCGGCCTGAGGTCTGCTGCCCCTCGCCGGCTGGCCGAGGCGCCCGAAGCCGAGGAGGAGATGGAGCTCGAGCCCGCCACGCTGACGGCGGTGCCCACCCGTGGTTCGGGATCCCCGGGCGTGGCCCGCCCTCGTCCGGCGGGGAAGAAGAAGAAGGGCAAGGCCGGAAGCAAGTCCAAGCGCCGCCGGCGCTGAACCCGGAAGGGAGCACTGCCTTGTTCGACACGATGGGGCGAATCAAGGGCCTGATCCGAGATATTCCGGACTTCCCCCAGCCGGGGATCATCTTCAAGGACATCACCCCCCTCCTCGCCGACGACGATGCCTTCTCCTCCGTGATCGACCTCATCGTCGTTCGGTACGGCCGCGGGAACATCGACAAGGTCGTGGGGATCGAGGCGCGGGGCTTCATCCTGGCGTCTCCGGTCGCGTATCACTTCGGGGCCGGCTTCGTGCCGGTTCGCAAGGAGGGCAAGCTTCCCTGGGACACCGAACGAGAGGAGTACGCCCTCGAGTACGGGACGGCGGTCCTGGAGATCCACAAGGACGCCATCGGGTCAGGGGACCGCGTCCTGATCGTGGACGACGTCCTGGCCACCGGAGGAACGGCCAAGGCCACGGCCAAGTTGGTGGAACGCTTGGGCGGCAAGGTGATCGGTATCGCCTGCCTGATCGAGCTGACCTTCCTGAAGGGCCGGGACAACCTGGCCGGCTACGACTTCTTCAGCTTGATCACCTTCTGAAGCTTCGAATCACCTGCCACGCAGACCGCGCAGCGTTCGAGACCTCGGTCTGCTGGGTACATAGGAAAGGATGCGACGAGGCGGTCTGACGACCCTGGTTGTGGCCATCTACCTGGCGGTCGGCGTCATCGTGGCCAATTCGCATCACTACTTCCGGGGCCTCAACGACCTCAAGGACTTCATCTCGGCGGTCTTGGCAGTCATTCTTTGGCCGCTGGTGCTCGCCAGGATCAACCTTCACATCAAGTGAGGTAACGGCCTCAGCTGGGAGGAGGGAGGTCGATCTCGGCCCACAGGACGGGTCCGGGGGTGGGCACGATTCCCCACCGATCGACCAGGTGATCCACGAGCCACAGGCTGAGACCGAGGATCTCGGAGGACACCAGATCGCCCTCCTTGTCGGGGTTGGTCTCGAGGTCGCTCACCTCGATCCGGGCCATGTCGGGGGATATCTGGATGCGCATGCCGATGCGCTCGGCTCCCCTTCGGTTGGCGTAGCGGGTGCTGGCGCCGAGCAGCTCCGAGACCGCCACCCGAATGCGGTCCAACACCTCGTGTGGCAGGTCGTCAGCAAGGCGATCGACGGCGTGTCGGCCAGAGGGAACGGATCCCGGTGTAGGAGGGAAGTCCTGGGACAACTCCATGGGTCCCCCTCGGCTCCCGGGGCCCGGCCTGGACGGGCGCAACCTAGCACAGCGTCCTTCCCCCAGGAAAGAGAATCGCTCCGATCGAAGCGCCAAGACCTAGCCGGGCGTCATGGGGCGGAGGGATCGGTGATTCCAGTGCTTACAATGGCTTCCCGAGAGGAAGGCGTCCCGGTTGGACCAGCAGGAGGCCGTCAAGCAGGAGCGTAAGGGCGGGATCCTGTCCCGGCTCCCGTTCAGGCCGTCCGAAGATGGACCCTCCGACTCCCTCGAGGCCCTGGTCAAGGTGGTCAAGGCCCGCAATCCCAAGGCCGACTCGCGCCAGATCCAGCGGGTCCATGCCTTCGCCGACGAGGCTCACCATGGGCAGAAGCGCCTGTCCGGAGAGGACTTCATCGAGCATCCGGTGGCGGTGGCCGCCATCGTGGCCGACCTGGGCATGGACCTCACGACGATCCAGGCTGCCCTGCTGCATGACGTCGTCGAAGACACCACTTTGACGATCGAGGACGTCAGGCGCGAGTTCGGCGACCAGGTCGCCACCATGGTCGACGGCCTGACCAAGCTGGACGCGATCAAGTTCCGGTCTCGTGAGCAGGAACAGGCCGAGAACGTCCGCAAGATGATCGTGGCGATGGCGCAGGACATCAGGATCCTGCTCATCAAGCTGGCCGACCGTTTGCACAACATGCGTACGCTCGACGTGTTCTCTCGCCAGAAGCAGGAGCAGAAAGCGACCGAGACGCTCGAGATCTACGCCCCTCTGGCCCACAAGCTGGGGGTTCACCGGATCAAGTGGGAGCTGGAGGACCTGGCCTTCAAGGCCCTGCACCCGCATCGATTCGCCGAGATCGAGCGACTGGTGGAGAAGCGTGAGGGGGAGCGTCAGGAGTACCTGGAGCAAGTGTGCGCAGAGCTCCAGGCCAAGCTCCGGGACATGAAGATCAAGGCAGAGGTCGTCGGGCGGCCGAAGCACCTGTACTCGGTGTACGAAAAGATGGTGCTGCGGGGCAAGGAGTTCAACGAGATATACGACCTGGTGGGCATCCGGGTCATGGTCGACTCGGTGCGCGACTGCTACGCGGCCCTCGGGGCTCTGCACGCGTTGTGGAGACCGGTCCCAGGTCGGTTCAAGGACTATATCGCGATGCCCAAGTTCAACATGTATCAGTCCCTGCACACGACCGTCATCGGGCCCGAGGGCCGGCCCTTGGAGATCCAGATCCGCACGAGCCAGATGCATCGAACCGCGGAGTACGGCATCGCCGCGCACTGGCGCTACAAGGACCGGGGCTCGAAGAAGACGGCGGACGACCAGGCCGAGATGGCCTGGCTGGGCAGGGTACTCGAATGGCAGCAGGAGATGGCCGACCCTCGGGAGTTCATGGAAGGCCTGAAGATCAACCTGTACGAGGGCCAGGTGTTCGTGTTCACCCCGAAGGGGGACGTGGTGAACCTCCCCGCCGGGGCCACACCCATCGACTTCGCCTACTCCATCCACACGGAGGTGGGGCACCGCTGCATGGGGGCCAGGGTGAACGGCCGACTGGTCCCGCTGGACTACCAGCTGCAGACCGGAGATTCGGTGGAGGTGCTCATCTCCAAAGCCGTCGATGCAGGGCCGAAGCGGGACTGGCTCTCGATCGTCAAGACGCCTCGGGCTCGCAACAAGATTCGCCAATGGTTCTCGAGGGAGCGGCGAGAGGACGCCCTGGAGACCGGAAAGGACCTCCTGCAACGGGAGCTCCGACGCCACTCCCTGCCGGTGGTGCGCCTCTCGTCAGACGAGCTGATGTCGCAGGTCGCCGGGGACCTCAAGTATCCGAACCTGGACTCGCTGTACGTGGCGATCGGGGAGGGCCACGTCTCTCCCCAGTCCATCGTGTCGCGCCTGAGCCGACTGGTGTCGGAGGAGGCCGAGGAGGAGGCCGAAGAGATCCCTGCGGCCCGGCCGGTCCGACTGGCCAGCCCCGCCGCCCAACCCGTCGTGGTCCAAGGTCGCAGCGACGTATGGGTCAAGCTCGCCCGGTGCTGCACCCCCGTGCCCGGCGACGAGATCATGGGGTTCGTCACGCGAGGTCACGGCGTGTCCGTCCACAGGGCGGACTGCCCGAACGCCAAGGACCTCACGAGGCAGGCCGAGCGCCTCATCGACGTGTCGTGGCGGGCCGGCGCTCCGACCTCGTTCCTGGTGTCCATCCAGGTGGAGGCGCTGGACCGCCGCAAGCTGCTCCAGGACGTGGCCACGGTGCTGGGAGACCAGCACGTGAACATCATCGCCGCGTCGTCGAACACGGGGAAGGATCGCATCGCCATGCTCCGGTTCACCTTCGAGCTGGCCGACATCACCCACCTGTCCAGCATCATGTCGTCGGTGAAACGGGTGGAGGGCGTATTCGACGCCTACCGGGTGGTTCCCGGGTAACCCGAGAAGCTGTGCGCCTGGTCGTCCAGCGAGTCTCCCGCGCCTCCGTGCGTGTCGGCGGACGAACCGTGGCCCAGATCGGGCCGGGACTGCTCGTTCTGGCCGGCGTGGGGAAGGACGAGGACCGGGGCGAGGCGGAGTGGCTGGCGTCGAAGGTGTATCACCTGCGTATCTTCGAGGACGATGGGGGAAAGATGAACCGGTCGGTCGCCGACTTCGGTGGCGAGGTCCTGGTCGTCCCGCAGTTCACGCTGTACGGCGACGCCCGGAAGGGTCGGCGGCCGTCCTGGGCGGCGGCCGCGCCGCCGGACATCGCACAGGGCCGGGTCGAAGAGTTCGTCCAAGCTCTCCAGGCACTGGGTGCGCGGGTGGCGACAGGGGCCTTTCAGGAGCACATGGAGGTGGACCTGATCAACGACGGGCCCGTCACGATCGTGCTCGAGGGAACATCGGGAACCGCCGTCTGAGCAGCGCAGTCGCCCGCTGTTACGATTCCCAGGCATGTACCTCGAGGTATTCGCCGACAATCCGTTCGCCACGAACTGCTGGCTGCTGGCCCTCCAAGGGCAGGAAGAGGCGGTCGTCGTCGACCCAGGCTTTTCACCGGACCGGGTCCACGACCTTCTCCGTTCAGCCGGAAAACGCCCCGTGGCCGTGATCGCGACCCACGGGCACTTCGACCACATCGGGTCTGCGGCCCAGTTCTGCGGAGACGCTATCCCTTTCTACATCCATGAGGAGGATCGCCTCGCCCTTTTCGATCCGGTGGCGTGGGGATCGTCCTTTCCGGTACCGGCCAACCCCCCCGCCGTCGTCCGAACCTTCGTGGATGGCGATGGGCTCGACCTGGCGGGCTTCTCTCTTCAGGTCGTGCACACCCCTGGGCATACCCCGGGAAGTGCGTGCTTCCAGGCAGAGGAGCTCCTCTTCAGCGGGGACCTGGTTTTCCGCGGTGCGATCGGGCGGTATGACTTTCCGAACTCCTCGGCCCAGGACATGTTCGCCAGCCTCAAACGGTTCCTCACCCTGCCCGACGAGCTCGACGTCTATCCGGGACACGGCGAGGCCACCACGGTCGGGCTGGAGCGCGCGGCCAATCCGTTCCTCCGCCAGCTAGCCTGACCCGCCCATGGAGCTGAAGCCGCCCAGAGGCACCCAGGACTTCCTGCCGCCCGCCGGCGATCGGATGCGCGAGTTGTACGAGCGTGCGTCGGCGCTGGCCAGGAGGTATGGCTATCGCTACGTGGAGACGCCGGTGTTCGAGCACACCGAGCTGTTCAGCCGGACCTCGGGACAGTCGAGCGACATCGTGATGAAGGAGATGTACACGTTCGAGGATCGGGGCGGCCGTCAACTGACCCTTCGGCCCGAGGAAACGGCCCCGGTGATGCGCGCGTACCTCAATCGTATGCACGACCTTCCGTCGCCGTTCAAGGCGTACTACCTCGCTCGGATGTATCGCTATGGGCGGCCGCAAGCAGGACGGTATCGCGAACACCGGCAGTTCGGGATCGAGGTCTTGGGAGCTGCGGAGCCCGCGGCGGATGTCGAGGTGATCGCGGTGGGGCACCGGTTTCTGCGTGACCTTGGCCTGTCCCGATTCCGCCTCGAGCTGAACAGCCTCGGGGACGAGAACTGCAGGCCGGCCTACCGCGAGGAGCTGCTGGCGTACCTGCGGGCGAACCGAAATCGCCTTCGGGACGAGCACCGCGATCGGTTCGAGGAAAACCCTCTTCGCGTGCTCGACTGCAAGGACGACGCGTGCCGGGACGTCGCCGGGGGCGCCCCGAAGATCTCGGACCGCCTGTGCGAAGCCTGCAGCGAGCACTTCTCGGCGGTGCAGCGAGGCCTGAAGGAGGAGGGGGTCGAGGCCGTTCTCACTCCCACCCTTGTCCGCGGGCTGGATTACTACACGAGGACGGCGTTCGAGTTCGTGAGCGAGGTACTGTCGCAGGCTCAGGCCACCCTGTTCGGAGGCGGCCGGTACGATGGCCTGGCCGAGGCGCTGGGCGGCCCCCGGGTCCCGGCGGTCGGATACGGCCTGGGGCTGGAGCGGGTGCTGCTGGCCCTGGAGGACGAAGGAGTCGAGCCCCCCGCGGAGCCGCCCCTGGACGCGTTCGTGGTCGCGATCGGGGACGAGGGGATGGCGCGGGCCGGCGAGGTCATCCGGACGCTTCGGGAGGCCGGCCTCTCGGCCTCAACGTCGTTCGAGGCCAGGCCGCTCGGGGCGCAGCTGCGGATGGCCGACCGGGCAGGAGCCACGTTCGCGGTGATCGTGGGCAAGCGCGAGGCCGCTGCCGGTACCGTGAAGCTCAAGCGGCTCTCGGACGGACACGAGGAGGAAGTGGGGCTGGACCAGGCCATCGAACACATGAGGACTCAAACAGGGACGACAGGGTGAGCGAGCTCCCACTGGCCGGTGGTCGCACACACATGTGCGGGGAGCTCCGCGCGTCCGACACCGGACGACGTGTCGTCCTGGCCGGATGGGTCGCCCGCAAGCGAGACCACGGCGGCGTGGTGTTCCTGGACCTCCGCGATCGAGAAGGATTGGTTCAGGTCGTAGCCCATCCGCAGGACGCGCCCACAGCCCACGCGGTCGCCAGCGAGGTCAAGCCCGAGTCGGTGGTCAAGGTGATCGGGGAGGTTCGGTCCCGGCCGGAGGGGACGGTCAACCCCATCCTCCCGACGGGAGACGTCGAGGTCGCCGCCACCGAGATCGAGGTGATCACCGAGTCCGTCACCCCGCCCTTCCCGATCGAGGATCGCGTCGACGTCGAGGAGCTCATCCGGCTGAAGTACCGATACCTCGACCTGCGGCGGCCCGAGATGACGAGGATCTTGCGGCTGCGCCATCAACTGATCTCCTCGATCCGGCGGTTCTTCGACGAGCGAGGCTTCGTCGACGTGGAGACCCCCATGCTCACCAAGAGCACGCCCGAGGGGGCCAGGGACTTCCTGGTGCCTTCCCGACTGCAGCGAGGGAAGGTCTATGCGTTGCCCCAGTCGCCTCAGATGTTCAAACAGCTCCTGATGGTGGCGGGGTTCGACCGCTACTACCAGATCGTCCGGTGCCTGCGAGACGAGGACCTTCGGGCCGACCGCCACTGGGAGTTCACCCAGCTCGACGTGGAGATGAGCTTCGCCACCGAGGAAGACGTGTTCGAGCTGATCGAGTCGATGTTCGCCGGTGTGTGGAAGGAGCTGCTGGACGTAGACGTGAAAACGCCGTTCCCGCGACTCACGTTCGAGGAGTCGATGTCCCGGTACGGTTCCGACAGGCCCGACACACGGTACGGGCTGGAGCTGGCCGACCTGACGAAAGTGTTCGCCGGCAGCGCGTTTCGAGCGTTCGCCCAGGTGGTGGCGGATGGGGGAGAGGTCAAGGGGTTCGCCGCCCCTGGGGCCGCGTCCTGGCCGAGGAAGGATCTCGATGGGCTTGTCCAGGAGGCCAAGGCCCGAGGAGCTGCAGGGCTGGTCTGGATCGCGGTCGAGGGGGGGACGTTCCGATCGCCGGTGGAGAAGCATCTCTCGCCCGACGAGCTCGGTGCCGTTCAGGAGGCGACCGGCGCGGGCGATGGGGATCTGGTCCTCTTGGTCGCAGATCAATCCTCTCGGGTCAACGTGGCTCTCGATGGCCTGCGCCGGCTCATGGCCGCCCGCTTGGACCTGATCCCCGAAGGCCTGTGGAACTTCCTGTGGATCGTCGAGCCACCCCTGTTCGAATGGGGCGAGGAGGCCCAGGCGTGGGTTCCGAGTCATCATCCGTTCACCTCGCCGGCCTCCGAAGACCTCAACCCCGAGACGGCCAAGGCTCGGGCCTACGACATCGTCCTGAACGGCTACGAAGTGGGGGGCGGAAGCATCCGGATCCACCAGCCGGCGCTCCAACGCCGGATCTTCGAGGCCATCGGCCTCTCCGATGAGGAGGTCCGGGAGAAGTTCGGCTTTCTCATCGAGGCGTTCACGTACGGAGTACCTCCCCACGGGGGCATCGCCCCCGGGCTCGACCGGATCGTCATGCTGCTGGCCGGCCGGGAGAACATCCGGGACGTGATCGCCTTCCCCAAGACCGCATCGGGGATCGAGCCTCTCACCGGAGCGCCCGCCGAACCGACCCAGGATCAGCTGGATGTCCTCGGCATGGCGTTCCTCGAAGAGCCAGGCGACTCGAAGAGGAGTTGAACGCGTGGCTGGCCCGCTCTAGCATCCTGATGGCGGACCGTCCCGGTTCGTGGGTTCGCAGAACCAGCATCGTGGTATCCGGGAGCCTGGCTCCGGCGGTGGAGAAGCGCCCCGCGAGGGGTACTCGGAAGCGGCCGGGAAGGCACCCACCTGCGTGAGCGCAGGTTCGCGACGAAGCGAACAGGGGCGGCCCGCCTCTCGCTAGGAGAGACCATGGCAGAAGTCGTCTTACGCGGCTGGCCGGGGGGGACCGCACGAAGGAGGTCCAGCGTGCGGGCCACCGAACGACCGCTGGTCGGCTGACACTGCAGCGCTCGGTGGCGATGGCTCAGGTTCCGCTCGCCACCCGAATGCGTCCCAGGACCCTTGACGAGGTCGTGGGACAGCGACATCTTCTCGGGCCGGGCAAGCCGCTCACCGCGCTGGTCGAGGCCGGTCGCTTACCCTCCTTGCTCCTCTGGGGACCCGCGGGGAGTGGGAAGACGACCCTCGCGTTCATCCTGGGGGCAAGCGTCGGCGGCGAGATGGTCCAGCTCTCTGCGGTGGCGTCGGGTGTGGCCGACGCACGGAAGGTGATGGCACGGGCGAAGGACAGCATGCTCCCTACGGTGCTCTTCGTCGATGAGGTCCACCGCTGGAGCAAGTCGCAGCAGGACGTGCTGCTGCCGACGGTCGAAGACGGCACGATCATCTTGATCGGGGCCACGACAGAGAACCCGTACTTCTCGCTCGTTTCGCCGCTGCTCTCTCGATGCCTGTTGCTTCATCTCGAAGCGCTCTCGTCCGAGGACATCCGCACGCTGCTCGACCGGGCTCTGGCCGACCCCGAACGCGGGCTCGGGGAGATCGAGGTGAAGGTCACCGACGAGGCTATGGAGCACCTGGCCTCCATTGCCGGAGGAGATGCCCGGATCGCCCTGACCGGCCTGGAGGCCGCGGTCCTCGCCGCTGATGCGAAGGGGCAGAGTGGGGTTGACCGGACTCTGGCCGAGGAGGCCATCCAGAAAAAGGCCATCGTCTACGACCGCCAGGGAGACGCCCACTACGACGTCATCTCCGCGTTCATCAAGAGCATCCGCGGCTCGGACCCCGACGCCGCACTGTTCTGGCTGGCCAGGATGCTGGAGGCGGGCGAGGATCCTCGCTACATCGCCCGCCGGATGGTCGTACACGCCTCCGAGGACATCGGGCTGGCGGATCCTCGGGCCCTGCTGGTTGCGGTTGCAGCGGCCCAGGCGGTGGAATACGTGGGGCTGCCCGAAGCCCGGCTGAACCTGGCGGAGGCCGCCATCTACCTGGCCCGGGCCCCCAAGTCCAACAGCGTCATCACGTCGCTCGGCCGAGCCACCCAGGACGCAGCCTCGACAGATCCCGTCCCGCTTCACCTGAAGGAAGCGTCGGGCCATCCCGGACTTCGCAAGCTCGGATACGGCAAGGGCTACAAGTACCCGCACGACTTCCCCGGCCATCAGGTCGATCAGGAATACCGCCCCGCACGGTTCGAGGGAAAGAGGTACTACGAGCCCTCGGACCAGGGAGAGGAGGCGAAAGCGGAAGGGGCAGCGGAAAGAGCCGATCCGGCCTAGCTGCCCGGTTATGATTCCGGCCTCGAAGCACGCGAACCCATGACGAAGGGAGAGCGAACGTGGTCGCATCGATCAGTGTGGGCGGCGTGGCAGGCCTCATCGCAGCGGTCGCGTGGGCGGTCATGGTGCTGATTCTCGGCCTGGTCCTGGTGAATCTCTTCCGAGTTCTGGAGTCGACGAAGATGCTCATCGATGGGATCCGGGAAGAGACGGTGCCGCTGCTCTCCGAGGTGAAGACGACGGTCTCCGGGGTGAACCGTGAGCTGGAACGGGCGGACGGGCTCCTCGAATCCGCCGGCAACATCGCCAAGAGCGCCGAGCGGGTCGCCCACGTGGTCGAGCAGACGGTGTCCAGCCCGTTGATCAAGGTCATCGCGTTCGGGGCGGGAGCCTCCAGAGCGGTTCGGCGGCTCAAGAAAGACAAGAAGACCGGGGGTTAGCCTGTGCGCCGTATCTTCTGGCTGGCCCTTGGCCTCGGAGCGGGGGCCACCAGCGCGGTGCTCGCTGCCAGGTGGTTGGAGCGTCAGACCCGCCGCATGGCCCCGGCGAACATCGCCCGCCATGCTGGGGGAACGCTCCGCGACGCCACGTCGCTGATGGGCGAAGCCCTTCGTGAGTTCCGTCAGGGGATGGCGGACAAGGAAGCGGAGGTCCGCTCCTCTCTGGGCGAGTAGCGTTCGGAGATCGGCCCACTCGGGCCGTCCCCGAAAGGGAGTGACGACGCCATGGGTGAAATCGTTTCCGAGGTGACCGATCTCCTCCAGCAACTGATCCGCAACCGCTGCGTCAACGATGGGACCAGAGACTCAGGCGGTGAGATCAGGAGTGTCGACCTCCTCTCCTCGTACCTGGAGGGGACCGGCGCCGACTTGGAGCGCTACGAGCCCGTCCCCGGCCGGGCAAGTCTGGTCGCCCGGATCGAGGGGAGCGACCCGCAGGCGTCCAGCCTCCTGTTGATGGGCCATACGGACGTGGTCCCGGTCAATCCCGACGGGTGGCAACGCGATCCCTTCGGCGGCGAGCTGGTCGACGGTGTGGTGTGGGGCCGAGGTGCCGTCGACATGCTGAACGAGACCTCCTCCATGGCGGTTGCCTTCCGCAGGCTCGCAGAGGAGAAGTTCAGGCCGAAGGGCACGCTGACGTACCTGGCGGTCGCCGACGAAGAGGCACTGGGAACGTGGGGCGCAGATTGGCTCCTGCAGAATCAAGCCGCTGCCGTCAAGGCGGACTACGTGGTGACTGAGTTCGGCGGCTTTCGCATGCCACTGCCCAGCACCAGCGGACCGAAGCTCCCCATCATGGTCGGAGAAAAGGGGAGCTACTGGTGCGCCATCCGCGTCCGGGGAACCCCGGGGCACGGCTCCATGCCTTACCGGACGGACAATGCGTTGATCAAGGCAGCCGAGGTGGTCAGGCGGATCGCCGACTACCAGGGCGAGACGAAGATCATCGATGCCTGGAAAGGCTTCGTGGAAAAGGCGGACCTCCCGCCCGAGATGGCCGCGCTCCTCCTGGACCCGGACAAGATCCGGGGGTTCTACGAGTCCTTTCCCGACGTCGGACTGGCCAGGATGGTCCACGCGTGCACGCATACCACGTTCGCCCCCACGATGATGCACGCGGGAATCAAGACGAACGTCATCCCCGACAGCGTCGAGCTGCAGGTGGACATCCGCACGTTGCCCGGCGTGACCGGCGAGGAAGTGGAGAAGATGCTGGGCGAGGCCATCGGCGACCTCAGGGGCGATGTCGAGATCGTGGCCCAGGACGACAATCCGGCTACCGCCTCACCGGTCGAGACGCCTCTCTGGGAGTCCATCCGGAGTGTGGTCGAACGATTGGTTCCGGGGGCTACCACCGTGCCGTTCCTGGTGGTCGGGGCCACCGACGCCAGGTTCTTCCGCCGGGCCGGGTCAGTGGCGTATGGAGCCGGGCTGTTCAGCGAGAAGATTCCGTTCGCCGAGTTCGCCTCGATGTTCCACGGCGACAACGAGCGCATCGACCAGGAATCGCTGCGCCTCTCCACCGAGTTCTGGATGGCCCTGGCGAAAGACCTCGTCAGCTGAGGCCGAGCTCCGCCAGGGGCAACATCCGCGTAGCTAGACTAGCCGCGATGGACGGCAACGGGATTCGGGGGCTTTTCCTGCGGTTCTTCGAGGAACGGGGGCACCGCGCCGTGCCCTCGTCGTCTCTGATCGCGCCGCCCGAAACGGGCTTGCTCCTGACCACGGCCGGGATGGTCCAGTTCATCCCGTACTTCCTGGGCATTCAGGACGCGCCCTACCCTCGGGCCGTATCCTCGCAGAAGTCCTTCCGGGCCACCGATATCGAGAACGTCGGCCACACCGCCAGGCATCTCACCTTCTTCGAGATGTTGGGGAACTTCTCGTTCGGCGACTACTTCAAGCGGGAAGCCATCGCCTGGGCTCACGAGCTCATTACCGAAGGGTATGGGATCGACCACGACCGTCTGTGGGTGACCGTGTACGAGACGGACGAGGAGGCCGTGAAGTACTGGGCCGAGGTCGGGGTTACAGGAGAGCGCGTGGTCCGGCGAGGGAAGGTCGACCAGTACGGCGAACCGGCGAACTTCTGGTGGACCCATGCGGCCGGACCGTGCGGGCCCTGCTCCGAGATCTACGTGGATCGAGGGCCGGAGTACGGGCCGGAGGGCGGTCCCGACGTCGACGAAGAGCGATTCCTGGAGATCTGGAACCTCGTGTTCATCCAGTACGAGTGCGACGACGATTCGAACATAATCCGGGACCTCCCCAAGCAGAACGTGGACACGGGCAGCAGCCTGGAACGCGTGGCGATGGTCCTGCAGGATGCCGATTCCTTCTACGAGACCGACCTGATGTGGCCGCTGGTCGAGACGGCCCAGCGGCTGGCTGGCAAGCGGTACGGGAAGGATGAGAAAGACGACGTGAGCCTGCGGATCATGGCCGAGCACGGCCGGGCCACCACGTTCCTGATGGCCGACGGCGTGCTCCCCTCGAATGAGGGCCGCGGCTACGTGTTGCGCAGAATGCTCCGCCGCCTGATTACCCACGCCCGCAAGCTCGGAGTCGATCGGCCGGTGATACCCGACCTCGTCGAAGCCTCCGTGCAGCTCATGGGCGAGCCCTATCCGGAGCTCGGGGCCAACAAGGCCTTCATCCTGCAGGTGGCGTCCTCCGAGGAGGAACGTTTCAGTGATGCGTTTCGGCACGGCATCACGCTGTTCCAGGCCGAGGCGGAGAAAACGAAGAAGTCTGGAAGCGGTGTGTTTCCCGGTGACGCTGCTTTCCGCCTGCACGACACATTCGGGTTCCCACATGAGCTGACCCTCGAGCTGGCCGCCGACGAGGGCCTGACGGTCGACACCGAGGCGTTCGCGCGACTGATGGAGGAGCAACGGGCGCGGGCACGTGACGCTCTCAAGAAGACGGGAATCGCCGAGGACGTGCTGAACGAGGTCGCGTCGACGGTGGGGCCGACGGAGTTCCTCGGCTACGAGCGGCTGGAATCCGAAGCTCGCGTCGTCGGGCTCGTGGCGGACGGATCGCGATCGGCCTCGGCAGGGGAGGGCCAACGCGTGGAGGTGGTCCTCGATCGGACCCCCTTCTACGCAGAGGGCGGCGGGCAGGTCGGCGACGCCGGCACGATCAGGACGCCCTCGGGTGTGATCGAGGTCACCGATACCAAGCCCGGGCCTGGGGGGACCATCGTGCACGAGGGGATGGTCTCGAGCGGCGAGGTTCGAGAGGGGGACGAGGCCGAGGCGATCGTGGACGGGGGGCGTCGTGAGGGAGCCGCTCGCTCGCACACCGGGACGCACGTCCTGCACCACACGATCCGCCAATTCCTGGGGGAGCACGCCAGGCAGGCCGGGTCGCAGGTGGCGCCGGGGCGGCTTCGTTTCGACTTCTCGCACTACGAAGGGGTGCCGCAAGACGCACTGGAGGAGATCGAGTACTTGGCCAACCGGCGGCTCTCCGACGACTCGCCCGTCCGGGCGTACGAGACCACCAAGGACTTCGCCCAGAGCCAGGGTGCCATCGCTCTGTTCGGAGAGAAGTACGGGGACATCGTCCGCGTGGTGGAGGTCGGCGATTACTCGATCGAGCTGTGCGGCGGCACCCACGTCCGGCACACGGGGGAGGTCGGCCTGTTGCGGATCGTGTCCGAGGGGAGCATCGGCTCAGGCTTCCGTCGTATCGAGGCGCTGACGGGCCCCGACGCGCTCAGGCAGGTGAACCTGGAGCGGCGATTGCTTGAGGATGTGGCTGAAGCCATAGGCGCCGGTGATCCCACCGCCGCGCCGGAGCGGGCCCGGCAGGCCGTGGCCAGGATCAAGGAGCTGGAGAGCGAGCTGGGCAAGCTTCGCCGGGCCGAGCAGCAAGGCGAGGTGGAGCGCCTCGCGGCCTCGGCCCTGGATGTGGCGGGGATCAAGCTCGTCCTGGCCAGGATGACCGGCCGCGGCGAGGGTGAGCTCCGGGAGCTTGCCTCCAATCTGGCGAACCGACTGATGAACAACCGGACGGATCGCGCTGCGGTCGTCCTTGGAACTGCAGGGGATCGGGGAGCTCGCCTGGTGGCATCGGTCACCGGGCCACTCGCCGGCACCGTCACCGCGCGCCAGCTCCTCGAGGAAGCCTCCAAGGTGATTGGAGGCGGGGTCGGAGGGAAGGATCGCCTGGCCATGGCCGGGGGCCCGCGGACCGATGCCCTGGACCAGGCCCTGGCGGGCATTCCGGACCGCCTGCAGACGCTCCTGACCGGTGCCTGAAGCGAACCAGACCCGCGACCCGGAGGGAGGTCGAATCCTCGGCCTCGACCTGGGTCAGTCCAGGATCGGCGTGGCCATCTCGGATCCCGATCGCCGGATGGCCGTGCCCCTGGGGACCGTCCGCACCGGGGCCCCCGACGATGTCAAGGCCCTCGCCGCCATGGTGAAAGAGCACGAGATCGCCGCCATCGTGGTGGGGCAGCCCCTCTCGCTATCGGGGCGCAAGGGCGAGGCCGCCGATCACGCCGAGAAATTCGCCCAGGCCCTCCGCGGCTTCCTCGGGATCCCGGTCTTCCTCCAGGACGAGCGCCTGACGACCGTTCAGGCTGACCGGCTGCTGGCGGAGACGGGGTTGCGGGGAAGGGACCGCCGCCGAGTCGTCGATCAGACTGCGGCCACGGTCATCCTTCAGGCCTATCTGGACCGAACACGAAGCTGAGTTAGCCATAGGTATGAGCCCGGCTTGGGCCGCTACGATCCGGGTATCCTTTGCCGCAATGCTCGAGACGCTCCCCAAAAGAGCCGAGCGCCACCCCCGGGAACGACGCCGGGGGCTCGTCATCCTCGTCACGATCCTGATCCTGCTACTCGCCTTCGCGGCGACCGGAGCCGGATTCTGGTCGTGGGCGACGAGCGCGGCCGGTCCGAAGACCAAGCTGGTGGTGACGATCCCCCAGGGAGCGTCCGGATCGGACGTGGCCGGCCTCCTGAAGCAGGAGGGGGTGATCCGCTCCACCTGGGCCTTCAAGCTCCTGGCGAGGTTCCGCGGGTTCTCCGGAGGCTTCCAGGCCGGTGTCTACACCAGGCTCACCACGAACATGAGCGTCGAGGACGCCCTGGACGCCCTCAAGAAGGGGCCGTTACCGAAGAAATCGCTTCAGGCCCTGTTCCCCGAGGGGCTCACGCTGCGCCAGACGGCAGAAAGGGCGCAGGACCTGCTCGGGATCCGCCGAAGTGAGTTCATGAAGGCCGCTACCAGCGGGAAGTGGGGACTCCCGCCCTACCTGCCGAAGGGCACCAAGAATCTCGAGGGGTTCCTGTTCCCCAAGAAGTACGAGTTCGAAGCCGGCTCCACCGCCGATGCGGTCATCAAGCGCCTCCTCGCTCAGTTCAAGCTCGAGGTCGGCGACCTCCCGTGGAGCAACACCAAGCGACTCGGACTGACCCGTCCCTACGACGTGGTGATCGTCGCCTCCATGATCGAGCGCGAGGCGCGGTTCCCGGAGGATCGTCCGAAGATCGCCCGGGTCATCTACAACCGACTGGCCAAGGGGATGCCCCTTCAGATCGACGCAACGGTCGAATACGCCCTGGGCGAGTACAAGTCCAAGCTGACCCTGGAGGACCTGAAAGTTTCCAGTGCATACAACACCTATCTCCATCGGGGGCTCCCGCCCACGCCGATCGCCAACCCCGGCCTGGCGGCGCTCGAGGCCGCGCTTTCCCCGGCAAAGGGCAAGTGGTTGTACTACGTGCTCATCGATGCACAGGGCCACCATGCGTTCACCGCCTCCTATGACGAGTTCTTGAAGCTGAAGCAGCAATATCAGGGCTAGGCGGGGCGGCCGACTCCTCCTTTCTTGGGGCCTACCGCTCCGCTACTTGAGGCCCAGAGGCCCTTCCTACTGCTTTCGCTCAAGCGCTCAGCAACTGAGGCCGAGAATTTCGTCAGGAAGCCATGTCCATTGATTTTGCGGCGCTGACTCAAGCCGTCGTGGCCGGACTGCCTGACGTTCGGTCGTGCCTGATCGTGTCCCGCGACGGACTGGCTCTGGGTGCTTCTCCAGCCACCGAGGAGGGCAGGACGCTCGACGTGTGGACACGGATCGCTGCACTCGGTGACGTCGAACGGGGGTTCATCACGGTCCGGGACGAGGTCTGGGTGTTCTGCCGGCGAGGTGCCTACGGTGCGGTCGCCACTGCGCCGTCGACGGCGAGGCCGGGAGTCATCCTGGACCGCCTCGAGCAGATGGTCCTCGTGGCCGAGGAGTCTCGCATGCGCAAGGACGCGGTGCGCCCTCCGGCCGAGCGCGAGGCGACGTCCGTGGATACCCCGCGCGGTCTGCGCACACCGCTCCACAGGGAGCGCAGCGCCAGCGGCGCCACTTCGGAGGACACGATCTCGGTCGAGGATCAGGAGGCCGCCGTCTCCGCTTGGGCCAAGAGGCTGATGGGTGGTGCAAGCCTCGAGCGGGCCGCTCAGGCCTCGGGGCCGGCTCCAGCCGAGGCGCCGCCGGAGCTCACAATCCATGAACCCCCATCAGAGACGGGCCGTGACGAAGCGACCCCAGGAGTGGAGACCGAAAACGAGGAAGGATCCACCGCCCGCTCCGAAGACGATTCAACGGTCGACCGGGTCGCACTGTCCCGCGAGTTCGCGGGGATCCTGGCGGAGCACGAGGAGGACGAGGAATGAACCCAGGGCACAGGCCATCCGGGAAGGATGGTCGTTGATGGCCTCCCCGCTCCCGAGCAGCAGCAGCAGGAAGACGAAGAAGCTGGGGGAGATCCTCGTCGAAGAGGGCCTGATCACGGCCGAGCAGCTCGAGCGGGCACTCCTGGAGCAGAGCCGGACCGATCAGCTGCTGGGCAGGATCCTCATCGACCTCAAGATGGTCAAGGAGTCAGACCTCATGGCGGCCCTGGCCAAGCAGATCGGATTCCGCTTCGTCGACCTGAACGATTACACGATCGATGGCTCGGCTGCCGGGCTGATCCCCGAGCAGGTGGCTCGAAGATACCGCGCCCTGCCGATCGGATACGAGGACTCGCGCCTGCTGGTGGCCATGGCCGACCCCGCGAACCTGTTCGCCCTGGACGATATCCGAACGATCACCGGGATGGACCTCCAGCCGGTGGTGGCCACCGCCGCTGACATCGAGTCGGCGATTCGCAAATACAGCCGGATGGACGAGTCCGTCCAGAAGATGGCGAGCGAGGCGTCCACGGCTGCAGAGGATGAGATCGCCGACCTGGAACGGGCCGCCGCCTCCCTCGAGGAGGGGCCCATCGTCAAGATGGTCAACCTGCTCATCAGCCAGGCCATCGCTGACCGGGCCTCCGACATCCACATCGAGCCGATGGAGCGCGAGGTCCGAATCCGCTACCGGATCGACGGCGTGCTGTCCGAAGTCATGCGCTCGCCCAAGAACATCCAAGCAGGCCTGATCAGCCGGCTGAAGGTCATGGCCGACATCAACATCGCCGAGCGCCGCGTGCCGCAGGACGGCCGGATCGGGCTCACCGTGGGAGGCAAGTCCATCGACCTCCGTCTGGCCACGCTCCCCACCGTGTACGGCGAGAAGGTGGTCATCCGGATCCTGGACAAGAGCTCGGTTCTGCTGAAGCTGGAGGAGCTGGGCTTCCTGGACCAGTCCTTCAAGCGCTATCAGGAGGCCTACACCAAGCCGTACGGTGCCATCCTGGTCATCGGTCCCACCGGCTCGGGCAAGTCGACCACCCTGTACGCGACGCTCAACATCGTCAACAAGGCAGACCGGAACATCATCACGGTCGAAGATCCCGTGGAATACAGGCTGCCGGGGGTCAACCAGATGCAGATGAACGTCCGGGCTGGCTTGACGTTCGCGTCGGCCCTCCGTTCGATCCTGCGGGCGGACCCCGATGTCGTGCTCGTGGGCGAGATCCGGGACCACGAGACCGCACTGATCGCCATCGAGGCGGCTCTCACCGGGCACCTGGTCCTCTCGACGTTGCACACGAACGACGCGCCCTCCTCGCTCCCCCGGCTGGTGGAGATGGGAGTGGAGACCTATCTGGTGGCCAGCGCCATCGACTGTGTGGTGGCCCAGCGTCTGGCCCGCAAGCTGTGCCCGAAGTGTCGCGAGGGGTACCGACCGAACCAGTCTGAACTGGAGCAGGCCGGCTTTCCCGAATTCATGTGGGACGACGTCAAGGAGTTGTTCCGGCCCGTCGGCTGCACGGCGTGCTCCAAGACCGGGTTCCGCGGCCGACTCGGCATGTACGAGGTGATGAACATGTCCGAGGAGATCGAGCGCCTGGTCGTGGAGCGGGCCCCCTCCGAGGAGATCAGGCGTTCGGCCCGGCGCGACGGGATGATCACCCTTCGCGAGGACGGCCTGGAAAAGGTCAGGCTCGGCATCACTTCGGTGCAAGAAGTACTACGGGTTGTGTCATGACATGCCGATGCATTCCGTGGGGTCCGCGTCCGCCTGAGACCCTGCGAAGGGAGTGGAGATGAAGGCCGAACTGATGAACCGCGACGGGGAATCTCCCGTTGTCCCAGTGCAGGAATTACTGGGGCACGCCCTGGCCCTCGACGCGAGCGACCTCCACATCACGGTCGGGGCCAAGCCGACGGTTCGGGTCCACGGTGACCTGAGGGCCCTCGACCAGTACGAGATCCTCGAGCCGGACCAGGTTCGTCGCATGATCTACGCGGTCCTCACCCAGCGCCAGCGGGAACGATTGGAGCAGGAGCTCGAGCTGGACCTGTCCTACTCCCTGCCTGGGAAGGCCCGCTTCCGGGTGAACGTCTACTTCCAGCGTGACGCCCTGGGTGCGGCCTTCCGGTTCATCCCCTTCAACATCCGGAGTCTCGAGGAGCTCGGAATGCCGGCCCAGGTGGCTGACTTCGCCCGGCTGCCCCGAGGCCTCGTGGTGGTGACCGGTCCCACCGGCTCGGGCAAGTCAACCAGCCTGGCCGCGCTGATCGACATCGTGAACAGCGAACGAGACGTCCACATCATGACGATTGAGGATCCCATCGAGTATCTGCACCGGCACAAGCGGGCCCTGGTCAACCAACGCGAAGTCGGCGCGGACACCCACTCGTTCGCCAGCGCGCTCAAGCACGTCTTGCGCCAGGACCCCGACGTGATCCTGGTGGGCGAGATGCGGGACCTGGAGACCATCTCCACGGCGATCACCGCCGCCGAGACCGGCCACCTGGTGTTCGCCACGCTGCACACGCAGGACGCGCCCCAGACGATCGACCGGATCATCGACGCCTTCCCGCCCCATGCCCAGCAGCAGATCCGGGTGCAGCTGTCGACCACTCTCCAGGGCGTGGTCACCCAGCAGCTGCTCCAGACGTGGGACGGACGATCACGGACGGTAGCCGCGGAGGTGCTCGTGGCCACGCCCGCCGTACGAAACCTCATCAGGGAATCGAAAGTTCACCAGATCTACTCGGCCATGCAGGCCGGGGCGCGCTACGGCATGCGGACGATGGACCAGGCCCTGGCGTATCTGGTCGTCAACGGAAAGATCACCATGGAGCTCGCCAAGCAGCGCTGCCACGATCCGCAGGAGCTGGAGCGATTGGTGACTGGAACGAGCGGAGGGGTCGCCAGTGCCTGACACGTACGAATACAAGGTCCGCGACCAGAGCGGAAAGGTCGTCGGCGGCACGCTCGTCGCCGACAACGAGCAGCTGGTGGTGAACCGGCTGCGCGAGATGGGCTACGTGCCACTCAAGGTCGGTGTCCGGGGCGGCGCCGGCATGAAGCGCGAGTTCAACATTCGCAAGAAGGCGAAGCTCAAGGACCTCTCGGTATTCTCCCGGCAGTTCGCCACGATGGTGAACTCCGGGCTGCCCATCATGAAGGCGCTGACCATCCTCGAGCAGCAGACGGAATCCAGGATCTTGTCCAAGGCGGTCGTGCAGGTCAGATCGGAGATCGAGAGGGGTTCATCGCTGTCGGCGGCGCTGGCCAAACACCCCAAGGTGTTCAACAACCTCTACGTGGCCATGGTCCAGTCGGGTGAGACGGGCGGTGTCCTGGAGGCCGTGCTCGAGCGTCTGGCCCAAAACCTGGAGCGAGAGGTTCAGCTCCGGCAGCGGATCAAGTCGGCCATGACCTACCCGATCGTCGTGCTTGGCTTCGTCAGCTTGATCCTGCTGGCGATGCTGGTCTTCATCGTCCCGCAGTTCAAGAACATCTACACCAGCTTGCACGGGGTCCTCCCCCTTCCCACCCGGATCCTGCTCAAGCTGAGCGACCTGTTGATACACAGGGCGTACATCCTGATCCTGTTCGTGGGACTGGTGACCTTCGCTGTCCGTCGATACATCAAGACGCCGGGTGGGCGGCTCCAGTGGGACACCCTGAAGCTCAAGGTTCCCATCTTCGGACCGCTCTTTCACAAGACGGCGCTTGCTCGGTTCTCCAGAGTTCTGGGCGTGCTGAACCGCTCGGGGGTCCCGATCCTGCAGAGCCTGGACGTTACCGCCGAGGTCGTGAATAACGCCCTGATCGCCAAGGCCATTCGGGACGTGCAGCAGTCGGTTCAGCAGGGCGAGAACCTGTCCAAGCCGCTGGGCCAGCACGGGGTGTTCCCGCCTATGGTTGTGCAGATGCTCGCGGTGGGGGAGGAAACCGGAGCCATGGACACCATGCTGGACAAGGTGGGGGTGTTCTACGACAACGAGGTGACCGCCACGGTGGACTCACTCACCTCGCTCATCGAGCCGGTCATGATCTTCTTCGTGGGAGGTGCGGTCGGCCTCGCCGTCATCGCGCTATACCTGCCGATGTTCAACATCATCAACCTGATCAAGTAGCCGGACTCGTCAAGTCACGCCGGTCCCGGTGCCCGCTCCGGGGCCGGCGTGTTACGTCTCAGAGCCAGCCTATGTCTCAGGAGCCGGCCAATTGGGTGTGCAGGCTTGAGTCGGTCGCCTTCCGCTGAAAGGGCGCCGTTCCCCTTCGTTGGACCTAGTGGAAATTCGAGCGTTTGGTCCTCAATCGGCCTGCGCTTCCTGCCGAAACAAGCGACAGGAACTCGTGACTACGAAGGTTCCTCAAAGGTCATGTCCGGGAGGGAGGTGACACGAAAACATGATCGACAAGATCACGCGTAAGTTGCACGAGGAGGAGGAGGGCTTCACCCTCATCGAGTTGATGGTGGTGGTCCTGATCATCGGCATCCTGATCGCTATCGCCCTTCCGACCTTCCTCGGCGCGCGGAACCGGGCCAACGACAAGGCTGCACAATCGAGTGACCGGAACGGGCTGGTGGCGGCGAAGACCTGCTTCACCGACCGCGACGCCTATGTCTGGACGCTCCCTGCTCCCGGTGGTTCGTGTAACGCAGCGGCACTCCAGAACATCGAGCAGTCGCTGACGTTCGTCGGGAACGCAGTGGACTCGGCTGACCCCAACACGATCAGCGTGCTCGCATTCGACGCCAACAACTTCTACGAGGCGTCGTACTCCAAGGCCGGCAAGTGCTTCTTCATCTGGGACAACCAGGCCACCGGCGGCAAGGGGACGCAGTACGCAAGCAAAGACCCGGCGGGTAACCCGCCGGCAACGGGCTGCTCCGCCGACGCCGCAAAGGCGCTCGGCGCTGGTTCCTGGACGAGCAGCTGGTAATCAACACGCAGAACACGGAGAAGGGGCGACCGAGCCGGTCGCCCCTTCTCGAGTTCACAGGGACCGCAACGAAGGCCCC
>DASXTW010000056.1:0-9053 GCA_036505215.1 Actinomycetota bacterium
GAGTGCCCCCTCCGCGAACGCGATCAACTTCACCGGCATGTTGATCGAGATGATCCCCATCGCCGCGTGGATCGCGTCCTCGACGATGTCCAAGTTCTGCTCGATGTCCTTCCGGCTCCCCACGCCATGGACCACGGTCGACAGGCCCACCGCCAGATAGGGCGCGACGGGCCTGCGCGAGGTCTCCTCCTTCGGCGTGGCGCTCATCGGATCACCTCCGCATCGCTCGGTTGGTGGCCCATAGTGCCACGCCCGCTGCGTCGGCGGCGACGGAGCTCGCCGGTGCGGCCGATCCGCCGTACCGGCTACGATGACCACCGTGACTCCTCGGACTTTCGCCCGGGCCGAGGTCGTGGGGTCGCTGCTCCGGCCTCCCGCGTTGAGGACGGCCGTAGTCGAGGCGTTCTACGCGCCCGGCCATTCGGCCGTGCTCGCGGAGGAACGTCGCAAGGACCGCGCCGAGCTTCGGGAGCTCGAGGACGGGGCTATCCGCGACACGGTGCGCCGCCAGATCGACATCGGCCTGGACATCGTGACGGACGGAGAGTTCCGCCGCTGGATGTTCATGAACTCGTTCTACGACGCGGTGAGCGGGATCCGCACAGGCAAGACCGTGCGGTTCCGGAGGGACCGCGGCGAGGGCGTTGAGCTGAACGTCCACGAGATCGTGGACCGGCTCCGAGTGGTGGACTCGCCGGGTGCCCGCGAGGCCGCCTTCATGGCCCACGCTGCCGAGGGATACCCGTTCAAGGTGACCTTCCCGGCCGGCTCGATCTTCACCCACCCGCTGACGACCGTCGCCGGGCCGGATGGTAGGGAATACGACTCGCTGGATGAATACGTCCAGGACGCGATCGAGATTGAACGCCAGCTGGTGGCCGACGCGATCGCCGCAGGGGCCCGGTACGTGCAGTTCGATTTGGTGCTCTTGACGAACCCTATGTCCGTCAGTTCCAGACCTAGCCCAGGGGATCCCGCGAGCCGCGATGAGTCCTGCGGCGTCCGGAGGTCGTACTGTCGAACCCATTACCGAGGAGGACTTCTGATGCGCAGCGTGACCTATTCGATGAGCGTCTCACTTGACGGCTACATCGTCGGGCCGGACGGCGAATTCGACTGGACGGTGCCGGACGAGGTCTTTCGCTTCTGGATCGACGAGATCCGAGGGGTCGGCGTCCATCTGATGGGACGACGGCTGTACGAGACGATGCTGTACTGGGAGACCGCCGATCAGAATCCGTCGCTCGACGACGCAGAGCTCGAGTGGGCCGCCCTCTGGAAGCCGCTCCCAAAGGTGGTGTTCTCCACCACGCTGTCGGCGGTGCAGGGCAATGCCCGCCTCGCCTCCGGCGGCCTGGCGGAGGAGATCGAGCGGTTGCGAGCCGAGCCGGGGGAGGGCGAGATCGCGATCGGCGGCGCGACGCTCGCCGCCGAGGCGGCGGCGTTGGGTCTGATCGACGAGTACCGGCCCATGGTCTACCCGGTGCTGGTTGGCGGTGGCATTCCGTTCTTTCCCCAGCGCGAGCGCCGGGTGGATCTCGAACTCGTCGAGACCCGCACCTTCAGCTCGAGAGTCGTCTACCTCCGCTACCGCGTGGCGCGCTAGCCCTAAGCGCCCGGATCGGAGCGGGGGGGCTCTCGCTTCTGTCAACAACGTCCATGGGAACTACACCTAGCTGAGTGGTTCACGAGCGACGTGTGGATCGGCGCCATCGCGCGGCGCATGGTCCCTCACCTATGAGCATCATGCCCGGGAGAGGGAGCCTTTTAACTCGATCGATACTCCGACCTGGCCGTTCGCAAGCCTGCCGACCCGGCCTCAGACTGCCCTGGTGCTCTGGTCGATCCGGTACCGGCTTCTGTGCTGGCTGCTCCGCCTGCTCGTCCGCTGCGGCCTCGATGAGGTGGATCTCGAGACCGTCGTGCTCCACCACCAGCTCAAGGTCCTCCGCCGAGGCGGCAGGCGAGTCCCCTTCACCACGGCGGATCGGGCCTTCCTCGCGGCGGCGGCTCTGGCCCTGTCCGGGCATCGGTTGAGGAGCTTCCCGGTCGGCCCGGACACGCTGAGGAGATGGCACCGGGACCTGCTGAAGAGAAGGAGCGGGCGTTGCTCGCGCCGGCCCGGTCGTCCTCCGCTCGATCCCTCCATCAAGCACCTGATCTTTCGGTTGGGCCGGGAGAACCCCCGGTGGGGCTACCTGAGGATCCGAGGGGAGCTCCTGAAGCTCGGCATCGACGTCTCGGCCACGACCATCGCCACAGTGCTTCGCCGAAGCGGGCTCGGCCCGGCGCCACGGCGGATCGGGCCCACCTGGACGCAGTTCCTGCGGCTCCAGGCCCGCGCCGTGCTCTCTTCAGCGCCTCACTCCGAGGAGGAGGACATCCAGGATTTCGAACCCGACCGCCAGCGGCACACGCCGGCGCCGGTGAAGGAGGATCCAACCGCCGACACCCGCATTCACCGATCGGCGGGACCCCCGGTTCCAAAGGGAAACCCCCTAGCCCGCCCAGCCCTCGTGGGCCCTCCGCCCGCGTCCGTGACTCTCGTCCCGGCGGGCTCCGGGACTCGCGCTCGCGACGGGCCACGCATGGCCGCCTGAGTGTCGGGGCGATTCCAGGGGTGGCACACCCCTCCATCCTGCTGGGCATGCACCGTTCGAATCGGCCGCCTGGATGGTCGTCCACGAGCACGCGCCGTCTTCGTGGAGACGAACACGCCCGAATCCGAGCTAACCTCCCCCGCCTGTCCCCCGCGATCGAGTTTCTTTACCCCACAGGCAGATACCAGAGGGCAACGAGTGTGGCGGCTAGCCCGACGTCCGCATTCCGGCTGAAGTTGTGACATCGCCTGAGACTCTAAGCTAGGCCTCTGCCTAACGGGCTCCGGTGCAATGACTGTCTCTGGCCCACAAAGGGCGTTGCGCACAACGCACAACGTCCGAAACGGCCGCGGGGTGGCGGCAGTTCGTATCACAACAGGTAGCCGCACGCGTAGAACTAGTAGTTGGGGCGCATGAAGGCGCCGCCTCGCCGGTGTGGATGGACCCCCGATTTGCTGAACTCGCGCCTCGAGCCCGAGAATCGTGGGCAGCCGATCATCACGAAGGGAGGTTCGGCATGGCACACCCGAACGAGCAGCGGCTTCGCGACGGCTTCGAGGCGTTCTCGAAAGGCGACCTCGATACCCTGCGGAACGAATACCTCGCGCCGGATATCGTGTGGCACAGCCCGGGCCGAAACCAGCTGTCCGGTAACTATGAGGGGATCGACCAGGTCATGGGGCTGTTCGGCCGGCTGGTCGAGCTGACCGGGGGGACCTTCCGCCAGGAACTGCATGACGTCCTGGCCAATGACGAACACGGCGTCTCTCTGGCCACTGCGACCGCCGAGCGAGAGGGCAGGACGTTCCGAGACAACAGCGTGCTCGTGTTCAACCTCAAGGACGGGAAGGTCACCGAGGCATGGCTGCACCCTGGCGACCAGTACGCGGCCGACGAGTTCTTCTCGTAGTTTTCTAACGCTGCGAGCGCTGGCCTCGGCTCGTACCTGATGCTTCTGAGACCCTTCGGGTAGGGTCCAGACGGCCGAACTTGAATAGCTCCTCGACCAGAGAGAGGTTCGCACAAGATCCGTCAGCCGCACTATGTACGATTCGACCGTGAGGCCGATCTTCTTCGATGCCCACACCTGCTCACTGCCTTCGACTTCATGGCCTGAAGGGCACGAAAACCTCCAATCCGTGCTCCGGCCAGGCCTCTCGTAGCATCTCCCCTCCGTAGAGAGAGGAGGTTGCGCCATGCTGTTCGCTCTGGTTCACCTCGTGCTGCGGCGACTCTTTGGCTTCGCCGGAGGGTCCGAGTCGCAGAGCCACTCAAAGGATGTCGAGATCCTCGTCCTGCGCCACCAGCTGAAGGTCCTCCGGCGCCAGGCGGGGCGGCCCCGCCTTCGCCGGCTCGACCGCGTGGTGCTTGCAGCGGCCAGCCGAGCGCTTCCCCGCCCGGCCTGGGCCTCCTTCATGGTGAGTCCGGGGACCCTTCTCCGGTGGCACCGCGAGCTGGTGCGGCGGAAGTGGACCTATCGAGGGAAGCGCGTGGGAGGGAGGCCGCCCCTTGATCCAAACACCCGCGAGCTGATCCTCCGGCTCGGGCGGGAGAACCGTACGTGGGGGTGCATCAGGATCCAGGGTGAGCTCGCCAAGCTCGGCATCCGGGTCTCCGCCACCAGCATCCGCAGCCTTCTTCGCCGAGAGGGCCTCGGTCCCTCACCGCGGCGATCAGGTCCGAGCTGGTCGGAGTTCCTGCGGGCCCAGGCACGAGGGATCCTCGCCTGCGACTTCTTCACGGTGGAGACCCTGTTCCTCAAGACGCTCTACGTCTTGTTCTTCATCGAGCTCTCAACGCGGCGGGTCCACATGGCCGGGGTGAGCGCCAACCCCGACTCGGCGTGGGTCACCCAGCAGGCCAGGAACCTCTCCTATGACCTTTCAGATCGGGAGGCGCAGGTCCGGTTCCTGATCCGGGACCGGGACTCCAAGTACACCTCGAGCTTCGACGAGGTCTTCCGCTCCGACGGGACGGAGGACATCTGCACGCCCATCCGGGCACCGAAGGCCAACGCCTTCGCCGAGCGTTGGGTCCGCACGATCAGGATGGAGTGCCTGGACTGAATGCTCATCTTGGGCCGCCGGCACCTGGAGCGCGTACTCGGCATGTACGTCGAGCACTACCACCGGGGGAGGCCCCACCGGGGCCTTGCCCTGGCGACGCCGATCGGTGCAAACGACCCAGCGGGCAGGGCATCCCACGTCGGGGCTGTCCGCCGCCGCGAATTGCTCGGAGGGCTCATCCACGAGTACTCGAGGACTGCGGCGTGATCGATCGCGGGTTTCTGTGCCCTTCACGTTGGTTGCTGGTGGAGCTCGGCGTCATGGAACGGTGTTCGCCGTGCTGATCCGCGCCACCGACCGCTGTTGCCGGTGATGGTGAGCACCCTCGGCTACGAACCTTGATCGAGAGGCTTCTGGGGCTGTAGGAGCGGGATGATCTCTTCAGGCACGCTGAAGCCAGCCGCCTGATTGAAACTCAAGGCGAAGGCCTACCAGGGGTGTGAATCCGATCTATTTCCGCATCGACCCACTCTTCGTGGCCGCCGGGGCAACCGCTTGGGGTGCATGGACGCTCTTCAGATCAACGCAACGACCCTGGTCGTGGCGGCCCATGATCTAGCCACAGGCTCCAGGAGGTCTTGGGGGAGGAGACGTTCGCGGCCGCGCTCGGGAACACTCCGCGGCAACCAGCCGCACCCCCAAACTTCCTCCACTCCCACGATCCCTCGCTCGCGAGTCGTTGGCACACTCGCTTCATCGGCCTTTAGGCGGACCCCGATGGCGGCGGGGACCTATCGGTTCGTGCTGCGCTGCCGCCGGTGACGCGGGTGCTGGACTTGCCCAGGCTGTCGCAGTTCGGTGACTCATCCGACGAGGTCGTCCAACTCGACGTGCCGTGGCTTACGACGGGACCCTGACCAGGCTGTTCTATTGAGCGGCGAGCGCGTAAGCCTTTCGAGCGCTGTCGAGAACCTCATCTGGGAGGTCCCCGATTGCAGCTTTGGATGAGGCCCACATATCGCGGACGAACGGAAGATGGACCTTCGTCTTGCCCCAGGTTCCCAATCCCACGGGCGTAAGGCCATGTTTTCGCGGATCTCTGCCAGGAGGCCCCTCATTGGCCGGACCCTGCTCACGCATTTGTTCGACGGCTTTGTCGGCGCGCTCTTCCCGGAGCTCGGCAGGACCGCGTCTTAAGCATTCTGTCCGTGGATGATTTCGATCCCCACCAGGCCAGGCCGCCGCCGACCAAGGAACCGACGAGGCCCGACAATAGGTTTTCGAGCACCAAGCTATTACCCTTCCGGATCCAGGGGCTCGCCGTCGGGACCGAGCAACCTCACCCCGGACGGCTTGTCCTGGCGGTTCGCGTAGAAGTCGCGAATCCAAGTCTCCACTTGGGCGACGATACGAAGGCTCCGATCGCTCTGTGGGCCTCTTGTCCAGTCCACTGTCCGGGGTGTATATGGTTACTGCGACGATCGTAATCGTCGAAGTGGGGCGCGCACCCATGGCGACTCGGATCTTCATCAGCTATCGACGTGGCGACACTTCTGGGTACGCCGGGCGGCTGGATGATCGGCTGACCGCACACTTCGGACGGAACCAAGTCTTCCGCGACATCGACACGATCAAGCCTGGCACCGACTTCACCGAAGTGATCCGGCGGGCTGTGGGATCCTGCCACGCGTTGATCGCCGTGATCGGCAGGGACTGGTTGACCGCCACGGACGAGCAAGGAGGTCGGCGCCTGGACAATCCAGACGACTTCGTGCGGCTGGAGGTGTCGGCGGCCCTCGAGCGTCACGTCCTTGTCATACCGGTCCTGGTGTCGGGCGTGACGATGCCTCGCTCCAGCGAACTCCCCGAAGATCTCGCTCCCCTCGCCAGGAAGAACGCTCTAATCCTCAGCGACGAGCGCTGGGACTATGACGTCGGGCTCTTGGTCAAGGCCTTGACGGAGGCCTTGGAAGCCTCGGCCACGCAGGTCGAACCACCGCCTGAGGTTGAAGAGACGAACGGGCCCCAGGTCGAACAGGAGGCCCAGGGCGCCTCGGTGCCGCGGCCAGAGCCTGGCGAAGCGGCACGCCGACCCCAAAGGCGGCGAGCCGTTCCCGTCTGGCTCGTGGTCGTCCTGGCTGTGGCCTTGGCCGGAGGTCTGGTGACGGCGGGGGTCACCGCGATTTCGAAGACGAGCTCCAAGCCCAGCCCCAGTCAGAGCCCGACTACACCCTCACCTTCAGTTGTGAGTCCCTCCCTGAAGCATCTCGGCGATCGCACCCTCCTCCTGCAGGCCCAACACCTCGCTGGCGATGACGTCAAGGAGCTCCAGCAGCTGCTGACCGGGCTCGGCTTCCCAGTGGGGTATATCGACTCGAACTTTGGACGCGCGACAGCGGGCGCGGTGACCGCGTTCAAGTCCTGCCTCGGTCTCACCCCGAGGGATGACCGGGTCGACGCGGCCACCATCTCCAAGCTCAAAATGGCGGATTCGCAGGGGATCAAGGGCTCTTCGAACGACGACGCCCTCGAGGGGACGACCGGTGACGACGTGATCTTCGGACTGGGTGGGGCGGACACCATCCGCGGTCTGGACGGGAACGACATTATCTGCGGGGGAGAGGGCGACGACGTGCTCGATGGCGGGCAGGGTAACGACCGGTTGCTGGGAGGCCCCGGCAACGACACCGTGCAAGGGAGCGGTGACGACGACGTCGTACTCGGTGGGATCGGTGACGACCTGGTTGACGGCGGCGTCTTGGGGTGCTGCGACCACGACACCAACGACGGGAACGACACCTTGGAGGGCGGCATCGGCAACGATACCCTCTGGTCCAGTGACTTCGGGAGCGCTGTCATGAGCGGCGGGGGCGGGAACGACGTCCTTAACGGCTTGGGGGGCAACGACACGCTGAATGGGGACGCGGGCGACGACACCATCGACGCCGGCATGGGGACCAATACGGTGAACGGGGGCGAAGGAAGCGACACCTGTTCTGTCCAGGCCTCGGACAAAGTCTCCTCGTGCTAGTTCGTGCCGCCATCATGGGGTCAAGTCGCGGCAGGAGTGAACTGCCATGGTTAGGGTCTTCGTGTCCCATGCACATGAAGACGGAGAGTTCGCGGAATGGTTGTGTGAGCGGATTCGTAGCGCCCAGCCGGTGTTCAGGGTGCCGATTTTTCGACCACCGTATGGATCGGTGCCCCCGGGGCGAGCCGAACGAGAGGGGAGACATCCGCTGGGCGCATTTGTCCAGGTAGAGGCAACCTACTCGTTGCCTTGAGTTGTGCCTGATGCTACATGATGCAGCCCGGATCGCTCAGTAGAAGCCACCTCTGCGACTTGACGTAGCCCGCGGGTTCGATTCCCGATCGCGGAGGCGAAGGAACCACTGTAAGAACCCAAATGCCCCAGGCCAGGGGGTATGGATCGACGCTCGGCACTGGGGCCGCCTCCCGTGCCCGTTGTCACGTCGCGACGTCGCCCTCTCGTAGGCGATACTCCCGTTTCGTGGAGTTCCAGATCCAGTACGCGCGCAGCGGCGACCTGTACATCGCGTACGAGGTGATCGGGGAGGCCCCTCTCGATCTCCTGTACGTGACGACCTACGACTCCACCCCCACGCTCGACAACTGGACCGCCGAGCCGGTGGTCGCCCGGTGGGTCGAGCGCCTGGCCTCGTTCTCCCGACTCATCTTGATGGACGTCCGGGGGACGGGCCTGTCGGATCGGATCACCGGCGCCGCCCCCACGATCGAGGATGGCGTCGATGACATGCTGGCCGTCCTCGACGCGGTTGGCTCGGAGCGGGCGGGTGTTCTCGGGTTCACGACCAACCTCTCCCTCGTCACCGTCTTCTCCGCCACCCACCCGGAGCGTGCGGCGGGTATGGTGCTGTACGGGGCGGCGGCGCAGAACCCGACCTTGCGCCTCGACGCAGCGGGGGGACTCAGCCCACCGCAGCTCGAGGCCGCCATCGATGAGATCCTGTCGTTGCACGCCACCGGGAACAATCTCGACCGGTTCGCCCCGAGCCTCGCCCACGACTCACGGTTCCGGCAGTGGTGGATCCGCAAGGACGTCACGTTCGCCAGCCCAGGCGGGGCCCGAGCGGCGCTCAGGATGATGATGCAGGAGGCCGACGTCCGACCGGTATTCCCCACGATTCGGGTTCCCACGCTCGTGGTGCATCGCCAGGAGGACGGGTTCGGCTCGGTGGACAACAGCAGGTACATCGCGGCGCAAATCCCCGGGGCCAGGCTCGTCGAGCTTCCCGGGAGCGACACGGCGGCCTACGCCGGGGATGCCGAGAGCCTCGCGGGCGAGATCGAGGAGTTCTTCACCGGTATCCGCCGACCGACGGACTCCGACCGGGTCCTGGCCACCCTGCTGTTCACCGACATCGTCGGTTCGACCGAGAGGGCGGCCCAGCTCGGCGACGTGCGC
>DASXTW010000057.1:0-12931 GCA_036505215.1 Actinomycetota bacterium
CCCGCATCCGGGGAGGGTGCACTCCCGATCCCGGTACTTGAGCTGGCGCATCATCCACTCCGGGGGCTCTCGGCTGACTCGTCCCAGGCGCACCACCTGGCCGGCCCGGTCCTCCAGCACCACCTGGGTCCGGCCGTTGCAGGCCAGGCGCTTCGCCACCTCGGGATGGATGGCCGGGCCTCCTTCGACCTCGCAGCTGTGCAGCTCGCCTCCCGGCCCGTCCAGGCGGGCGGGGATGACCACGGTGGCCCGGTCCGGGTGGGCATGGTGGGCGATCCGGGACGAGCACAATGCCACCAGGGCATCGGCCCGACGGGCATCGACGGACCACCCACCATCCTCGCCGGGCATCACCGGGAGCCGATCGGCCAGCCGCTCCAGGGCCGTGGCCACCACCGCCCCTTGGGCCGCGGGGAACTCCGCGGACAGGCCGAACCGGGAGTTTTCGGCGAAGTACCACCAGGACGGGGACCTCGCTTGTTCGGCCTCCCGGGCCTCCTGCAAAGACCGATGGGAGGAGGTCTCCCTTCTCCCTGATCCACCCACAGGACACCCCCTGGGCCCACCCGATCAGGCGCTCCTCGGTCTCGGGCGTGGCGAACCGGGTGAGCTCCACCACCTTGTCGATCCCCAGGACCCCTGAGGCGAACGCCTCGGAGATGAGGGGAAGGGCCTCCAGGGCATGGGCGGCCTGGATCCACCGCAGAGCCTTCCAGTAGGAGATCCCGTAGCGCATACACACCCAGTGGGCCAGATCCCTGGCCCCGGCGTCCCGCCACGCCTCATGGAGGTCGACTTGAGCGATCACCCGGAACAGCTCGCGCTGGCCTGCACAGACCTGGGAATGCAGGCCGTCCAGGCTCTGGATCAGGTCTTCGTTCTCGCGGGCAAGCCCCATTGCGCACTCGAATCCCAGTGGAAGGGGCGGAAGGTAAGACAAGTATACCGAACACACGTTCGATTGTCAACTCCTCCGTCTCGACCCGGTGACACCGGGGTTAGATACTTCCGGCGGCGATGCTCGCTACGGCGTACGAGATCGGTCGTTTCATCGGGGTTGTTCTCTTCGGCCTCCTCATCCCCGCTCTCCTCACGTGGTGGGCGATCGGCCTGAGGGAGCGGTCGAGCGGCGTCTGGTGGATCCCCCTGGCTGTGGGGATCTTCGTCAGCATGAGCATCCTCCTCGGACCAGTCATTCGAGCCAGCGGCGATCTGCGGCGGGACGAGAAGCCGAATCCGGCTCGGGTGGACCCGGAGACCGTCTTCGCCACCGCCGGCACATACCGCTTCCAGCCATTTGCCGAGGAGGTTCAGGCCAGTATCGAGCGAGCCCTCGAGGGCAACCCGGCTCGGAACTACATCGAGGACTTCGCCATCCGAGACGTCCTGGCGGAGGACGGATCTCCGGTAGCCTTCATCGAGGTGTTTGCGATGGACCCGGAGGTCTTGGACGAAGAAGACTTCCGAGAGGGCTTTGCGCAGGGGGCAGCCGAGGAGGCCGGAGGAGAGGTCCATCGGGAACGGGTCGCCGGACGCGACACGCTCCAATTCGAATCTACCGTCGGCGATCTCTCGGGATTGCACTGGGTGGTGTGGCAGCGGCCGAGGACAAACCTCTTGATCATGGTTGCTGCGCCGAACTCCGAGGATGCGCTGGCTATCGCCGCCGCGATGATCGATCGGGAACGCTGAACAGGATGTCCCTGGACAACGTACGCGGGGAGATGCCCGGCTGGGCCGGGCGCCTCCCCGCTTCCAACAGAACCTAGTTCGCGGTCGTCACACCCGCCTTCACCCTGAATGGATTCACGCCGTACTTGGCACCGGCCGAGGAGGCTCGGAGGGTTGGCCCGGTGAACGACGTGGCCGCCTCTCGCGAGGTGAACATGTGCTCCTGGAACACACCTCCTACAGGCGCAGTGGCGGAGGCGAACACCGGGAGGGCGTTATCTCCCGAGTACGCCGTGGACATGTAGTCTCCGACCATCCTGCCCTGGCTCGTACTCGCAAGCCAGGAGAGCATCATGGGTCCGGCCAGTTGCTGTGGCGGGCTCCACGTGCCTCCGCCGTTCGCCGAGAAGGAGAAGCCGACGTTCAGCTGGCACGTGGCCGCGCTGCAGCTGGATACGGGGTAGTAGTAGTAGCCAACCGCAAGGTGAGGAGCAGGGCTCACAGTGAGCGTCTGTCCCTTGATGGCGATACTCGGGAGGAAATGGTCGACTCCACTGCCCACCGGATTCAGCGGGATCCGGCTCGGGGCCGACCAGTTCATCCCGTTCGAGGACGAACTCAGGACGATGTCGTTCGCGCTGCAGCCCGGTTCGAACCGGCAATCCGACCAGACGATCACGACCGGCCCCGGGATCCTGACTTCGGCCGAGGGCCCGGGCAGGGGGGCGCGGATTCCTCCGGCAGGGGTGTGGTAGGAGACGTTGGAGACGGTGATTGGAGTGCTCCAGGTGTTCCCGCCGTCGGTGGATGTGAACGACTTGATCCCGGTGTTCCCGAGGAAGGGAACGACCACGGTCCCGTTCGCCATGACCACGGGCTGGCCGCCGATCGTGCCGGTCTCGCTGTTGGCGGTCCGCTTGGGTGGGCCCCAGGTGAGGCCCCCGTCGGTGGACGTGCTCATCAGCATGAGGTTGCCCCGGCCGTTGTCGTCCCATTGCGTGTAGCAGTTGCCGTAGAAGGGACTGGTCGGGCTGGTGTCGCAGGTGATCCAGTTCTTGTCATAGAAGCTGATCGCATCGCCAAGAGCGGTCGCAACGGGATTGCCCCACGTCAGGCCGCCATCGGTCGACCGGCTGGTGATGACGTCATTGATCCCCTGATTGATCTTCAGCCCGAGGCTCGAGATCAACCAGACTCCGTGCTTGGGATCGTAGGCAACCGCGGGGTCGCTGACGCGGTCGTAGATGCCGGGGGGCGTTGCATTGACGGTGGTCCCTGGAAGGAAGCCGTTGGTCCAGCTGACCCCCCCGTCGAGCGACGTGGCCCAGCCGTTGTTTGCCGCTCCTCCGCTGAAGATGCGCCCCACCTGGAAGGTCGCCACGATGGTGCGGCCGAAGGCGAAGTTGTCGGGCTCGACTTCCGTCTTGTGCTGACTCTCGGGATTGGTGTACGGGTCTTCGCTGATCTTCATCGGAACGGCCAGTGCCGGGGCCGCCACCACGATGCCACCGATGAGGGCGAAAACCGTTGCTACGGTGACCAGAGCCAAGGCTCTTCTCATGGATCCCCCTCCCTGCTCGTTTTCACGACCCAACGGTCGTCGGGCCGAGTTCGAGGGCGCGAAGGTGCAATTGTTACGGGGAAGTCGCCATTTCTTCAACCCGGGCCGCGCACCTCCTATCTATCCAGCGGTCATCAGTTCGACGTGGTGACGCCCGGTCGGACCCTCCAGGGACGCAAGCCGAACCTCGCACCCGCCGAGGAAGCGGCCCGCGTTGGCCCAATGAACGAATTGGCGGCCTGTTGGGAGGTAAACATGTGCTCCTGGAACACTCCCCCGACGGGGGCGGTAGCCGACGCATACACCGGAAACGCGTTGTTACTGATGTACGAGGTCGAGATGTAGTCGCCGACCATTCGACCGGAGCTGGTTGAAGGAAGCCAGGAAAGCATCATGGGTCCGGCCAGCTGCTGGGGCGGGCTCCAACTGCCCCCGCCATTCGCGGAGAACGAGAAGCCCACGTTGAGCTGGCACGTGGCCGAGCTGCAGTTGGCCACGGGGTAGTAGTAATAACCGAGCGCGATGTGGGGCGATGGGCTCACCGTGAGAGTCTGGCCCTGGATGGACACCCCCGGAATGAAGTGGTCAACGCCGCTCCCAATGGGATCGAGGGGGATCCGCTTCACCGGCGCCCAGTTGGTCCCGTTGCCCGAGGAGCTCATGACGATGTCGTTCGCGCTGCACCCGGCTTCGAACCGACAGTCGGGCCACACGATCACGATCGGTCCAGGGATCCTGACCTCGGCGGAGGGGAGGGGAACGCCCGCCCGGATCCCACCGGCAGGGGTGTGGTAGAAGAGGTTGGAGACGAGGACCGGGGTGCCCCACGAGTTGCCCCCGTCTGTCGACCTGAAGGCCTCCACTCCCTGGTTTCCGAGGAAGGGGACGACCACCGTCCCGTCCGCCAGCACCACGGGCTGGCCCCCGATCGTCCCGGTCTCGCTGTTGGCGGTTCGCTTGGGAGGCCCCCAGGTGAGGCCGCCATCGGTGGAGGTGCTCATCAGCATGAGGTTCCCCCGGCCGGCGTCGTCCCACTGGGTGTAGCAGTTGCCAAAGAACGGACTCGACGCGCTGGTGTCGCAGGCCGTCCAGTTCTTGTCGTAGAAGCTGATCGCGTCACCGAGGGCCACCGGCACCGGGGTGCTCCACGCGATCAGGTCGGTCGATCGACTCACGATGACGTCGTTGACGCCCTGGGAGACCTTCAGGCCCAGCATCGAGATCAGCCAGACTCCATGCTCGGGGTCGTATGCCACGCTGGGGTCACTCACCCGATCCCATGGACCGCTCGGAGTGGAGTGGGGCGTGGTCCCCGGGAGGAACCCGTTGGTCCAGTTCACTCCTCCGTCGATCGACGAGGCCCACCCGACGTTCGCGGCTCCCCCGCTGAAGATGCGCCCCACCTGGAACGCCGACACGATGAGGCGACCGAAGGCGAACGTGTCGGGCTCGACTTCAGTCTTGTGCTGACTTTCGGGGTTGGTGTACGGATCTTCGCTGAGCTTGATCTGAGCGGCAAAGGCCGGGGCCGCAACAATGATACCCGCGACGAGGGCAGAGACGGTTGAAACTGTGAACAGGGCAAGCAATCGTTTCATCAGAACCCTCTCCTCGATCGTGGTGACGCCAGGGCGCCTGTGCGACTGGCTTCGACGGACTGGAGACCAATTGTGGGGAATAGGGTCTCCTCTCTTCAATGGGGGATATTCCTGCATGAGGGTTATTCCTGTCCCTGGAAGAGCCGATCCCTGGAAGAGCCGAAAACGGATGCAGCACCCCGCCCGTACCTCTGGTGCGGCTGGCGTTGCGAAAGCGTAGGACGGAGGGCATTCTCGAGCTCATGGCGGAAGCGGATCGACCCGGGCGGCAAGGGCTGCGAAGGGCCCATTTGATCGTCGTGGTTGCGATCGCCGTGGTCGCGGCCGGCGTGCTGGCCACAACCAGGGCCTGGTCGCATGAAACCCCGGCCGCCGAGCCCACGCACCCGGCTTCCGGCCTCAGCTCCCCCCAGCCACCCCCATCACGCCAACCGATCGGATCAACCGAGCCGGCCGGCAAGATCGCCTTCGCCAGCCAGGCCGCCCGAGGCCTGTTCCACATCCACGTGATCAACGCCGACGGGACAGGTGAGATCAGCCTCACCTTCGGGCCGGGAGAGGATCGGGATCCCGCGTGGTCACCCGATCGAACTCGGATAGCCTTCGATCGAAGGGCGAATGCGGACGATCCCCTGGACACCAACACCGACATCTACGTCATGCAGGCGGATGGGAGCGGCTCGAGGCAGCTCACCGACGGGCCGGAGGCAGAAGGGGATCCGGCGTGGTCACCCGATGGATCTCGCCTCGCGTTCTTCACCACGGACCCTGCCACCGGACGCAGGCATATCTCGGTGCGGCGAGTCGACGCAGCCGATCAGGCCGAGCTTTCCGATCCACCCGAGTCCTGCAATGACCGCGAGCCGACGTGGTCACCTGATTCTCTGAGGCTCGTGTTCGTCCGCAAGTGTGGGGAACAGGCCTCCGCCCTCTATCTCATCGGCGCGGATGGAAAAGGACTGCTCTTCCTGACCGATTTCGGCCGAACCCCCGACTGGTCGCCCGATGGCACCAGGATCGCGTACACAGGCCTGGGAACCCGGGGGCCGTCCGTGCACGTGATCAACGTGGATGGGAGCGGCAAGACGAACCTCATGGAGAGCGGCCTCTCAGGAGACCCGGAATGGTCACCGGACGGAACCAAGATGGTCTTCTCCAGTAGCGACCTGGCCGCGGTCAACCTGTTCATCATGAACGCGGATGGGACTGACGTGCACAGGCTCACCAGCAACCCATCCAACGATGTAACGGCTTCCTGGTAGCGACCACCCGCCGTTGTAAGCTGGCTCGCTCGAGACCTCGTCGGAAGGGTGCTCGAGTGTCCAGTTCGGCGCCTGTCATCCAGGTTACGGATCTGCGAAAGACGTTCGTGGTCCCCGTGAGGGAGGCCGGGCTGAAGGCTGCGATGCGCAGCCTGTTCCATCGGAGGACCAGAGAGGTCAGGGCCGTCGACGGGATCAGCTTCGACATCGCCGCCGGCGAGGTCGTCGGCTTCCTAGGGCCGAACGGCGCAGGGAAGACCACCACCCTCAAGATGCTCTCCGGCCTGCTCTACGCCACCTCGGGGGAGGCGTCCGTCCTTGGACACGTGCCGTCGCGCCGGGAGCGCGACTTCCTCCGCCGGATCACCCTGGTGATGGGCAATCGGAACCAGCTCCAGTGGGACCTCCCCGCTCTCGATTCTTTCGAGCTGAACCGGGCCATCTACCGGATCCCGAGCGACCAGTTCATCCGTACGCGCGACGAGTTCGTCGAGCTGCTCGAGCTTCAGGACCTCGTGGACAAGCCCATCCGGAATCTCTCGCTGGGAGAGCGGATGAAGATGGAGGTGGTCGGAGCACTGCTCCATCGGCCCCAGGTCCTGTTCCTGGACGAGCCGACCATCGGACTCGACGTGACCATGCAGAAGCGCATCCGCGCGTTCGTGGCCGAATACAACCGGCGGTACGGCGCGACGGTGCTGCTCACCAGCCATTACATGGCCGACGTGGAAGCTCTGTGCCGGCGGGTGATCGTCATCCATCACGGGCGCATCCTGTTCGACGGCCAGCTCTCCTCACTGGCCGGGCGGTTCGCGGCGTACAAGACCATCGGCGTGGTCCTGGAGGACGGCGCGGCGGACTTGAGCTCGTATGGAGAGGTCCTCCACAAGGACGGGGACCGGATCACGTTGCGCGTGCCCAAGGACGAGACGTCCCGTGTCACTGCCCGGCTCCTGTCCGATCACTCCGTGCTCGACCTCACCATCGAAGACCCGCCCATCGAGGACGTGATCGAGATGGTCTTCGCCCAGGAGGCGATCGAGTGAGGACGTCCATTCCCGCGGAGGAGGCTTCCGCGCCCCCCCTTCCGCGGGAGGGCCCGATCAGGTCGATGGTTCGCACCTACCTGACCATCGCCAGGCTCCAGGTCATCGAGTCATTCCAGTACCGGGTGGCCAACTACTTCTGGATGATCGGGATGATCACGGAGCCGGTCATCTACCTGGTGGTCTGGTCCACAGTGGCTCGGTCCCAGGGGGGAGCGATCGGCGGCTACACCCCAGGAGATTTCGCTGCCTATTACATCGTGTGGACGCTGGTGCGAAACATGAACATCGTGTTCACCGCGTACGGATGGGAATGGCGCATCCGCGAGGGCCAGCTCTCGGGGCAGCTGCTCAAGCCGCTCCACCCGATCCACTACGACTTGGCGGGGTTCGCGGGTTGGAAGTTCGTGGTCATCGTCCTGTGGTTGCCCATCGCAGCCGTCCTCACCCTGGCGTTCAAGCCGACCCTCCACATCACCTTGCTGAAGGTCGCCGTGTTCTTCTTCGCCATCTGGGGCGCGTACCTCATCCGGTCGATGATCATCACGATCCTGGGCATGGTCACGTTCTGGACCACCCGGGTGAGCGCGCTGTTTGAGCTGTTCTTCGTCACCGAGCTGCTCCTGTCCGGCAGGCTCGTGCCGCTCTCGTTGATGCCGTCGTGGATCGATGACGTCGCCCGTTTCCTTCCCTTCAAGTGGACGTTTCAGTTCCCCATCCTGGCGCTGGCCGGCAATCTCGGGCCTCCCGAACTGTTCTTCGGCCTGGCGATGCAGGCCCTGTGGGTCGGGGTGTCCGCCGTCCTGTTCAGCTTCGTGTGGCGCGCGGCGATCCGGCGGTATACGGCGGTCGGCGGATGAACAGGGACCTGCTTCGGGTGCCGAGGTTGGCGTGGGTCTTCTTCCGGGTCGGGGCCATGAACGAGCTCCAGTACAGAGTGAACTTCCTCATCTACGTCTTCCAGGCACTCCTCACCCTGGCCACGGGCCTCATCGTGCTGGCCCTGGTGTTCTCCTACACCACGGAGCTGCGGGGTTGGTCCCGCCCCGAGCTGCTCGCCGTGATGGGCGTGCACATCCTCATGGGAGGGCTGATCCGGACGACGATCCAGCCCAACATGGTCAAGCTGATGGAGGACGTGCGGCAGGGCACGCTCGACTACGCGCTGACCAAGCCCGAGGACGCGCAGCTCCTGGTGAGCGTGAGGGAAACGCGGATCTGGCAGGTCATCGACGTCCTAGTCGGGGCGATCGTGCTCGTCGTCGCCGTGGTCCAGCTGAAGGGTGGGATCGGGCCATGGGAGGCGCTGGCCTTCGCCGCGGCATTGCTCCTGGGCGGGCTCACCATCTACTGCTTCTGGCTGATCATCACGACGCTTGCCTTCTGGGTGGTGAGGATCCACGAGACGGTGGAGCTCTTCGAGGGCGTGTACCAGGCGGGGCGGTGGCCGGTCACCGTGTACCCGTTCGCCCTCCGCCTCCTCCTGACCTTTCTGGTGCCGCTGGCCGTAGCGATCACGGTGCCGGCGCAAGGGATCACGTCGCGTCTGACCGGACAGACGCTGGCCCTGGCCGCGGCCTTCACCGCGCTGCTGGTCATGGCGACACGCTGGTTCTGGAAGCGCGGGCTTCGCCGCTACTCGGGCGCATCGGCCTGACCGTCGCCTCGAGATTCGTCCGATTGGCCACCCTGGTTGCGTGGCGTTCCCTGCGGTACCTTGGTTGGCCTCATGGATGACGGATCAAACCCCAGGATCAAGGTGGTCGAAGGCGGGCCGTACCGCGTCTCGGGCGTACCGGTGGTCCGTATGCGCAAGGTGGCCGGCCGGGACGGCGACGTCGCAAGGTGGGAGCGAGGCTCAACTGTCGGAGAGGAAGGACCTTTCGACTTGTGCCGATGCGGCCAATCCGGTTCCAAGCCATTCTGCGACGGCGCCGAGAAGACGATCGGCTTCGACGGCACGGAAACGGCCGACCGGGGTCCCACCGCCGATCGGCGCTTCGAGTACGGAGACGGCTCGGTCGTGCTGTCCGATGACCCGACTCTGTGCGCCCGGGCAGCCTTCTGCGAGACTGGATTGTCCGACGCCTGGGCCCTGGCCGAGGAAACGGAGGACCCGGAGCGGCGGGCGATGCTCATTCGTATGGTGGGACGCTGTCCTTCCGGTCGGCTGGCATATCACCTTCCGCCGGACCCCGACATGGTCGAGGAGGAGCTCCCGCAGGAGATCGGCGTCGTCGACGACGGACCCCTGTGGGTTCGGGGAGGGGTCCCCATCGAGGCGGCCGACGGCTTCGAGTACGAGGTGCGCAATCGAGTCGCCCTCTGCCGATGCGGGAAGTCGAAGAACAAGCCCTTCTGCGACGGGTCACATGTTCGGACCAAGTTCAAGGACCGCGGCGACTGGACGTAAGCGGCCCTACGCGCGGACACTCAATTCAGTCCCGCTCCCAACGTCCGGCATCGGATGACGCCCGGGATCTGGGCCGCCGAGGGAACCCTCCCGGCTCCTGCGACGTAGTTTGAGGTAACTGAGAGCGAGCCGGGCTCTCCCATACTGGGCAGAGGAGGTTCGAAATGCTCGCAAGGCGGTCGCTGCTACTCGTTGCGTTGGCGTCGGTCCTGGCTGCATGCTCGGACGCTCCGCAGCCGCCCGCGGCGGTGCAGTCCGGCTCCTCTGTTGAAGCAGAATCGGGCGCACCAGCCCGTTCCCGGCAAGACGTGCCGGCAGAACTTCTGGTCCTTGGATCGCAAGCCGGCGTGACCGTGTTGGACTCCGCAACCGGGTCGGTACGCTTCAGCGGCTCCGGCACCCCGGCCTTCGCCGACTGGTCGAGGATCTTCACGGCCACGACAACCGCCGGCACCACTGTCCTGAAGGAGTACCAGACGACGACGGGCGAGACCCTGTCCACGATTCGGATCCAGGGCGAACTGGCCATCAGGGTCGTCTCCGAGCATGGTGGGAAGGTGGCGCTCATGGCACCGTTGCCGCCGGATGCGAGCCGCCGGACGCCCCAGCCGCGTGCCTTCACGGACATTGTGGTGACCGATGCGATTGGGCTGCAGCACCCCACGCGTTTCCACCTGAAGGGCAACTTCGAGCCAGAGGCGTTCTCCACCGATGGCCGAAGCCTGTTCATGATCAGGTACTTCCCCCCGACGAATCCGGTTGCCTACCAAGTGGCCAGTCTCGACCTGGCCGAAGGAAGCGTCTACCCCGTACTCGGCCGCCGGAAGGAGCCGGTCGAGACCATGCGTGGTTCGCGATTGGAGCAGGTCTCCTCCCCCGACGGGACACGGCTCTATACGTTGTACACGAGTCAGCCGCCGGCCTACGCCGAAGGCCATGACGCTTCGCAGGCTCGGGCCGGGCGCCCCGTCGCGTTCATCCATACCCTCGCCCTCGACGGAGGGTGGGCCGTCTGCGTCGGCCTGCCCAAGCCCTTCTGGGGCGGCGATCCGGCCAGTGAGGCGATGGCCATTTCTCCCGATGGCAGCCGACTCTTCGTGGCAGATACTGCACGGGGAGTCGTGGCCGCGGTGGACACGGCCAATCTGACCGTGGTTCGAACGACAAGGGTGACCCTGGGACACGTCGCAGGCTCGTCGCCCCGGGCGGCAGTCAGTCCAGACGGTCGTGAGCTCCTCGTTGCGGACGGAGCGAGCCTCATGGTGCTGGACACGGATACCCTGCGAATCCAGGACGTGCTGGGGGTGGCGGGTCCCGTCTCCGGCCTGGCCTTCGGCGCGGATGGGAGCATCCTATACGTGCGCGTGCACAATGAAGTGGAGGTCGTGAGTGCCTCCTCCCGCCGGCGCCTCCGGATGATTGACGCGCCGGGTCGCGACGGGGTCGAGGTTCTCGAGACGCTCGCCCCTTGACGGTTCAGAAGCGAACCCTCAGCTCCTTGAGCCCCCGGATGATGTAGGCGTCCTTCCACTCCGGCTCCTCTGCCAGCTCCATGTACGGGAGGCGCCGGAGCAATGTTCCGAACGAGGCCGCCAGCTCCACCCGGGCCAGGGGCGCGCCCAGGCAGAAGTGGATCCCCGCCCCGAAGGAGACGTGCGGATTGTCCCGGCGGGTGATGTCCAGCTCGTCGGGACCCTCGAACACAGCCGGGTCGTGGTTGGCCGAGCCGAACAGCAGCCCCAGCTCGGCGCCCTTGGGGATGTGGTTCCCGTGCAGCTCGAAGTCCTCCAGGACCCACCGCTCGAACATCTGCAGCGGTGTGTCATACCGCATGAGCTCCTCGACCGCCCGGGGGATCAGGGAGTGATCGCTTCGAAGGAGCGCCAGCTGGTCGGGATTGCGAAACAGCGCCCACCACCCGTTCCCGGTCACGTTCACCGTGGCTTCGTGTCCAGCGTTCAGCAGGAGCACGCACGTGCCGATCAACTCGCCCTCGGTCAGCCGCTCGCCTGCGTCCACCACCTGGGCCAGCGCGCTGATCAGATCGTCCGTCGGGTGGGCCTGTCGCTCGCGGGAGAGGGTCCGCAGATACTCGGCGAACTGCTCGCTCGCCCGGACCGCTCGTCGCGCGTAGTCATCCGAGGGGTTGAGCTCGTACATCAAGCAGATCTCGGCCGACCACGGCCGGAGCAGGTGCCGGTCGCTCTCCGGGACGCCGAGCATCTGGGCGATCACCGCGACGGGGAGAGGCTCGGCAATGGCTGTGATCAGGTCCTTCTCGCCCGCGCCCGACACCTCGTCGACCAAGCCATCCATGACCCGCTGGATGTGGGGCTTGAGGCCTTCCACCAGCCGCGGGGTGAACGCCTTGGAAACGAGCTTTCGCACGCGCGTGTGGTCGGGGGGCTCCATGTCGAGGATGCCGTTCCGGATCAGCCACCAGAAGGGCGCGTGCCATTCGGGTTCTTCCGGCCTGCCCATCTCCGCGGGCGAGGCCACGTGGACGTAGCTCCGGCCGAACCGGCGATCTCGGAGCAGCGCGTTGACGTCGTCGTACCGCGAGATCAGCCAGTGATCGGTGGCCTCGTCGTAGAGGACGGGGTGCCCCTCCCGAAGAGTTGCGTAGACGGGGTAGGGGTTCGCCACGAACGAAACGTCCCAGGGCGCAAACCCCAGCTCCCTCGCGGTGACCTGCTGTTCGATCCCCTCGGGGCGCTTCCTGGCCATCCCGTGACCAATCGTAGCGCCGACCGGCTGGGCGCTCCTGGCGATAGCATCCGCGGCTATGGAGCGTCGGTGCCAATGGGCGGAGGATCTTCCCCCCCTGTACCAGCGCTACCACGACGAGGAATGGGGCGTACCGTCCCACGACGACCGGCATCTGTTCGAGATGCTGGTGCTGGAGGGTGCCCAGGCGGGGCTGTCCTGGTCGACGATCCTCAACAAGCGTGAGCACTACCGGACGGTCTTCGAAGGCTTCGACCCGCGGCAGGTGGCCACCTTCGGCCCCCGGCGCGTCCAGCGCTTGCTCGAGGACCCCGGCATCGTCCGGAACCGGGCCAAGGTGCAAGCCGCGGTGGTGAACGCGAAGAGGTCGCTGGATGCCGTCGATGAGTTCGGCAGCCTGGACGCATACCTGTGGGGATTCGTGAGGGGCCGTCCGATCCGCAACTCATGGCGGACGCTCTCGGAGATCCCGGCCGAGACGCCGGAGTCTCGGGCCATGAGCAAGGACCTCAAGCGTCGCGGCTTCGCGTTCGTGGGTCCCACGATCTGTTATGCGTTCATGCAGGCCGTCGGGATGGTGAACGATCACGTCGTGCGCTGCTTCCGGTACCGCCAGGTGTGAGATGGGCCTCAAGTAGCGTGAGCGGTAGGCC
>DASXTW010000058.1:0-5802 GCA_036505215.1 Actinomycetota bacterium
GATGCTCGTGGACGTCCTTGACGTAGTTCCGGTCGATCTCGGAGATGTGCACGAGTCCGACCTTGCCCCCTTCCAGGGTCAGGAAGGCCCCGTAGGGGGTGATTCGAGACACGGTCCCATCGACGACCGCGCCAACCTCTAAGTCAGCGATCTTGGCTCCTTTCCACAGCCCGCGGAGCGTTTTCCACACCCCGGGCGCCTGGCGAACGGCCACTATCCCACCGCCTCCATTGCAGCGTCAAGCACCCCCCGCGGAGGGAGAGAGGGCACCCCCCAGGGCGAGCGCGAAACCGGGACATCCGTCACGGGCTCCCCCCTTTGAGGGGCGGCGGAGGAGCGCGAGGCGTTCCAGGTCCGAGTCGCGGGGACGGTGGAGACGGTCGGGCCGATGGATTCGGGGAAGTAGTACACAGTGGTCGCGGGGTCCCTTGGGCTTGGGGCTGGCTGATGTGTGGCCCGGTGCGTGCCCACGCGGTGAGCCCGAGGATGTTGTCGATGGACCTCCCGGAGACCTGATGCGCGAGGACCGTCGACGCTCTGTTGTCCCCTGGACGGCTCATTCCAGGAACGCGGACGCCGGCCGCTAGCCTCGCCCGGTTTCGAGAATCCGCTTGGTTGCCTGATTCGTGGCCTTCGCCTGGCGCGTGAAGTAAGGACGCAGGACCCAAAACAGTGGCTTCAGGACCGGTCGCGGCTCCAATTCGCTCGTTCTCACCATCCTGGTCCCCTCCGCTGTAGCTTCCAGGGTCATGTACAAGAAACCCGACCCGATTCCCGCACCCTCAATAGAGAGTGTGCCGGCATGGGGAGGATCCCATTCCGTGACCATGAGCTCGACCCGTCTCTCGAATCCAAGGATCACCACCCGGCCCTGGAAGGTCGAGCCGAGCGTTGTAGGGCCGGGCGAGGTTTGACGAACTCCGAGGAAACCGCGGCTGGCGCGTGGAATGTTGAATGTGTTCGTCCAGAACGCCCAGACCTCCTCGATCGGGCGATTGACCACCACACTCGATTCCATGCGCATTATTCGCTCCTCCGGGGCTCTAGCCTTGGCCCGCTTCGAGAAGCCGCTTGAGGTTCTGAGTTTGGGCGTCCATCTGGCGCCTCATGAAGGGTCCGAGGACCGGCGAGAGCAGCTTCAGGATCCCGCGCGGCTCGACCTCCACCGCTCTCACGACCTTGGTCCCAGCCCCGGCCGCCTCCAGAGTGGCGCGAAAGAAACCCAAGCGCCCTATTCCTGAGTCCATCACCGAATGTGTCACGGTGCGGGGCGGGTCCCATTCCGTGACCGTGCTGGTGATCCGTGTCTCGAATCCGAAAATCACCATTCGCTGCTGGATGGTCGAGCCGAGCCCCCAGGGGCCGGTCGGGGTCACACGAAAAGCCAGCCTGCCGCCGCCCCAGCGCGGGATGTTGAACGGGTCAGTCATAAACGTCCAGACCTCGTCGATCGGGCGATTGACCACCACGCTTGATTCATGGTGCATCGATTGCTCCGCCTAACTCAGCCCCCTCCTGCGGGGGCGCCGAGGAGCGTGGGAAGGACCGTCCCGAAGAAATACCCTGCGATCCCGGCGAACGCCCCGATGAAGAGGATCTCCATCCCCGAGACGACTGGGTGGGCATGGGTCCACCGGGCCTTCACCACCCCGATCCCGAACAGCACCGCCGCCGTGGCCAGGATGGACAGGTACAGGGCTAGGCCCACGGGGAGCAAGAGGTAGGGGAGGATTGGGGCCAGGGCCCCCAGCCCGAAGGCCACCCCCATCACCGCGGCCCCTTGGAGGGGGGAGCCCTGGGCCTCCTCTATGGCCATCCCGAACTCCTTCTCCACCTTCACGGTGAGGAGAACTTCGGGGTGATGGCCTACCACCTCAGCAACCGCCCCGGCCTCGTCGTGGGGGAGTCCGTCCTCCTCCAGGAGGTATGCCAGCTCGGCCTGGACCTGCCCGCGCCGCCCCGCCACCTTTTCCCGCTCTTCGGCGATCTGGGCCAGGGCGATCTGCCGGTGACTCTTGCTGGAAAGGTACTCCCCGGCAGCCATGCTGAAGATCCCGGCCAGCCCGGTGGCGATACCGGCGATGAGGATGGCCAGGCGCCGGTCGGTAGCCCCGCTCACCGTGCTTACCACGGCCAGGGTGCTCACCAGGCCGTCCTGGGCCCCGAAGATCGCCTCCCGGATGTCGCCGAGGAGGCTGGCCCGGCGACGCTCCTGGTCAAGGCGGGCTCCGATGGCGGTGCGATCCAAGCCCTCCGCCCGGTCGGTGGGCGCCGCCTCGTGGGCCATCAGCTGCTCTCCCAGCCTAGGCGGGCATGTTGGATCATAGATCCGCCGGTCGGACGTTCAAGTCGGGCTGGCGACCACATGGGCCAAACGCAGGCGTCGGTGGACCTCGCCGTAGGAAAGGGAAGATGGCATGGGTCGGCGAACACGGAGACAGCGTCCACCTCGGGACATCGGACAGTACGACGAGCCGTGGTGGAAGTGGGCTGGGGTGGTGCCAGGGCGGGTTTTTCGGGGGTCTCGGTTGTCACGCCGCCAACGGACCCGAGTTCGGACGGCCGCGTTCGCCGCGATACTTCTCTTCATCGCCGTATTCGGCGCAGTCGCCGCGATTGCCTGGATCGCCACACGCTAGTCCGACATGTACGGCACCGCTGTTCCGCTGCCGATACTCCAGCCGCCGACATCTTCTTCGGCTCGGCCTTTCTCGCTATCGGCCTAGTGTTCGTGGTCTTCAGCGTGGGATGTTCGAGGACTCTTCGTCGCTCTTCTTCCGGCTCCTCCCAGAGCCACCCCGGGTGGAACAGGTTCGGTCGGACCTTCCTCGTGGTCTTCGGACTGCTCGTAGCCGGAATCGGGGTGCTCCCTATTGTTACGGCGTCCCCCTCTTGGGACGGCGGAGGGAGGAGCGCGGCGAGTCGCCGATCCGGGCGGAGCGTCCCCCCTGGGGGACGGAGGAGTGCGAGGGCGACAGCAATCCAGGCGGAGCTGGGACTCGAATCGCCGCGAGTTCGCCCCGGCTAGCGCGACTCCGGTCCCTGTCCCAGAGCGAAGCCCATAATCTAGTCACGGATGCTTCCACACTCGATATGACCGCCATTGAGCTCGGACGGTCCGAATGACCCGAGATGGGGTGATCTTCACGTAGCGCCAGTCCCTGAAGTCCGGGGTTCGGCCCTCTTCGATCTCCCGGATCCAGTGGTCTATCTGCTCATCAAGGAATACTGTGAACCGCCGACTGGCACGGAGGTAGGACAACACGGCTGCTGCTCGATCCTCACGGAGGAGCCCAGCAGCGAGTTCAAAGTCGGGCCCATACGTCTTCTTCACTGAGTCAGCGGGCCAGGTGGCTGCCGCATCCAGCAAGTACCGTTCCGCGGAGTCCACGTCACCGCGAGCGAGTGCCACTTTGCCGAGGATGATGCGGGCGTCGTAGACCTCCCCCATGTCGTGCTCGGCATCGTGGTGAGGCATCACTTCGCTACGCACGTCGGGGATGCGGAGCATTTCCAATGCGCATCGCTCCGCGTAGTCGTTTGGCCCGCCGCCAGCGCTGCTTGAGCGATCGACCTCAATCGCCACAACATGTAGAGTTCGCGATGCTGCTCCGATAACTGGTGTTCCTGCAAGTGCGCTCTGTACAGAGTCTGGGCTCGGGTCAACCACTCGAGGGCGGAGCGAGCCTCCCGGCGGCGGGTCTCTTCGTCTGCCCACCACATCGCCCGCATATGCCCGTTTGCGATGGCCGTGGCCCAGATCGACGCCTTTGGGAAGGCACGATGGAGCAAGAGGTACACGGGGCGCAGCCTCTGCTTGTTTCCCACATCGCAAAGGTTGCGTCCTAGTAGAGAGGGCGGCAATCGGCCGAATGAGTGCTTCGTGGGACAACTCGCCACGTCGCGGGAGAGAGTCGTGCTCACTGGGGAACACCTCGTTGAGGTGCGAGACTAGGAGAAGGGATCGCCGTCCGCCCTTCGCTTCTGTCTCGGGCCCGCCCAACCCCGACGCCTTCCCGGCCCCCGAGACGGATGTCCCGGGGACACCAAGCCCGCTCTTTGCTGAGTCAGGGTAGGGCGCCAGCGGCCGTCCTCCAATCGGGCGTCCTAAGGACCGTCCGTGCCCGCCCGCGCCTACCCGACGAATGGATCAAGATCGGTCTTTGTCCCGTCCCTGGAACGGTGTTGCCATAAGAGCTTCAAGCAAGGAGACAGAGGAGCCATCTGCCTCGATCCGCCGCTGTCTTCGGTCGATGTTGCGCCGGGTGGGCGCGATCAAGACCATATCGAGAGTAGCGAACACGAGTCCCTCCACGTACAGCCACAGGTCACCAGTGATGAACACGCTGACGAATCCAAAGAGGGCCGGAGACTGAGCCAGGCCGATGCCAAGCCACACGGTGGAGACGTACGAGCCTGCAACGGTTCGGGCCGATCGAACGTCCAGCGGTCGCATCATCGTCCAGCGAACGAGGGCGACACTGACAGCACCGTAAGCACCGACGAACAGGGGGATCCATATCGGGTCGGCCTCTCCATCGCTCCGGGGCGCGATGAAGGTGAGCATCAGCAGGAAGAGGAAGAGCGAAAGGAAGAGTGAGGCGAAGACGACCCGGAGAGGCTTCAGCCCACCCGTCCAGTCGGGATAGCCACTCCTCGCTGGTGAGGGAAGCGGCACGTGTCGACGGCGTACTGCCCGGACGATCCTTGTGACCCAGTCTCCGAGCACGACGACCAGGAGTACGATCCCAGCCGCCCCGAAGATGAAGTTTCTCCAGGCAATTGAAACGAGACCAATCCCTCCGAGTCCAACCGCCACGAAGGCCACGGCCAGTACAGACCGCATCTGCATGGTTCTTTGACTGAGAGGCCAGCGCCGGGGTCTTCTGTTGCGCCTTCCCAATCGCAACATGATGACGATCATCGTGATCTCATACGCTGCGAGCCCGAATCCGAGCAGGGTCGGTCCCGGCTCAATGGCCATCAGGTGATCCTTCAGTCAAGGTGGAGGGCGATCCCCTCCCCGGCTAGTGTTGGCCAGTCGAGCCGCCGCAGCAAGCCTCTCTCCCCCGGAACCTGACCCCCGGACCACGAGGCCCGGCCGGGACGCCCTCAGCCCCGAGGACCGACGACAGGCGGCCGACGCCGCGCCGAGCGGCCGAGCGATCTCGATCGCCTCGCCCTTTGCGCGTCCCCTTCGCCTCTATCCCGGGTTCGCAGGCGCCCGACTTCGCCGCCCCAAAGGGGAGGCCGTGACGGATGTCCCGGTTTCGCGCTCGCTTGGGGGTCGCCTCTCTCCCTCCGCGTCAAGCACCCCCCGCGGAGGGAAGGAGGGCGCGCCCGGGCAGGGGCCCCAGCGGCGACAGGACAGGGGGAGGGAGGGAGGCCCGGAGGGCCGACCGACCGAGCCGTGGATAATGGTTGCAGGAGCGGCGACAGGCTCACGAGGCAGCCTCGCCCAAGCCGGCGAGCGGTGTCTACATCGACAGGTAGGGCGTGAAGAGAACCGGACCTCGCTGCCGGCCAACTTCGCTCGGAGCTCTGCGCTCGGGTCACCTAGGAGTTCGCCGTGAACCACGGAGACCGTCGCAAGGATCGCCTCCGTTAGGTCGCCAAGGTGCGCAGCGTGCTCGATGAGCGCCTCGGAGTCCCTGAACCGCGCGAGGACGATGCACTCGGACTGATCGTCGTTGAAGTAGGTGTCGTATTGCAGCGTGCCGGTGTCCTTGGTCCGCACGATCTCCATGGCTTGAGCGGACAAGCGCTTGAACTCCTCGACCTTGCCCTCGTGAAACTTGAATC
>DASXTW010000059.1:0-3036 GCA_036505215.1 Actinomycetota bacterium
AGGGCCCGGTCGGCCTCGGCCACGTCCAAGCGGGCCGCCTCCAGCAACCGTTCCAGGTCGTCGGTGCCGGTCATGGTCCGGAACCGGTCGAGGCCGGACACCAGCGTTCGGACCCACGACGGCTCGCGGCACCGGACGGCCAGCAGGTCTGCCATCCGGCGCACCGACGGGAGCTCGAAGAGGTCGCTCTCCCGACGCCCCGCGAGCGCCCGCCCCGGATCGATCACCGGTTCCTGGCCCTGGTCAGGTTGATCAGCCGGTGCAACTCGTCCTGGACGAAGTGGTCCTGCAGGACCACCTCCACCGACTGGACCTCAGGCACGGCGGCCACCCGCCGGCGGATCTCCTTCCCGATCCGGGCGGCGAAATTCGCCGGGCAAAGCGGGGAGGTGAGGTGGAAGTGCACGATGGCCCGGCCGCCGTTCACCTCGACCTCGTCGAGCAGTCCCAGGTCGGCGATCGATCGGCGGACCTCAGGATCCGGGACGCTGCCGGCCGCCTTGCGAACGGCGTCGACGTCGACCGTCACGTCTCGACCTTCCCGGCGACGCCTCTCTCGGGCTCGGCGGGCAACGCTCGCTTGCGCTGGGATAGCTCATCGTCCTGGATCTCCTTCAGCTTCACCTCGACGTCGATCCCATAGAGCCTGGCGATGTTGCCTCCGATGATCTTGTCCTTGATCTCGGGGGTCAGGTCGACGCCGTACTCCTCCTTGAGGTCCTCGGGAAGCTCGAAGGCCAGGAACTCGTCGAGCTGCCAATGCGGATACCAGATGGGGAAGTCGGTGCCGTAGATGATCCGGTCCGGCCCCAGCCAGAACAGGAGGTTCGCCATGACGTTGGCGAAGAACCGAGGCCGGTTGTGGATGAAGGCCAGCGCCACGGCCAGCGACCCGTAGACATTGGGGCACCGGGCGGCGATCCAGCAGAAGTCGTCCAGCCGCGGCAGCCCCACGTGGTCGATGATGAAGTTGAGCTCGGGGTAGAGCCAGGCAGGCTCGTCGATGTCCCGGACGTCGAACCAGGCCAGGTTGAGCGGCTCCACGGCAGGGCCCTTATGGAAGTGCATGTTCCTGACCCCGAGGTCCAGGCACTTCTCGTAGAGCGGGAACACCATCGGGTCGTTCGCCCTCCACCCGCGCGATTCGCCCCGCCACTCGGCCGTGTACCACTTGAACCCCTGCATGCCGAGCTGGGTGATCTGGCGCTCCACCTCCTTCAGGGCGTCGGGGGCACGGGGGTCGACCCCGCCGAGCGGGATGATCCGTTCGGGGAACCGGTCCCGGACGCGGGCGTTGCTCTCCGCCGTCACGAACCCCTTGTGGTAGAAGTCGAAGAGGACCTGCGTGGACAGGATGGCCACGTCGGCATCACCCTTGACGAACATCTCATCGAAGTACCAGTCGACGTCGGTCTTTCGGAAGACTCCCTCGTAGTCCATCTTCCATCTGGGGTCGGGGGGGTTGAAGCCCTCGTGGAAGGCGTAGAAGGTCTCGATGAAGGCCTCCCCGAAGCGGTTCTTGCAGTTCTCCTGGCTCGCGTCCCACACCCCGGTGTGCGCGTCGAAGACGAACTTGCCGTCCTTCATCAGTCTTCCCCCTTCGGACAGGACTGCCCAGAACAACGACATTGTGTGGGCGCGAACGGAAGATCGCGGGCAGGAACGACGTTTCGATTCCCCGAGGCCATCGACACACGGCCTCCCAAAACTCTCGGCGGGGCGACGGGTCTCTTCATAGGACAGGGCATTGGCGCTGTCTCATGGCCCGATCCGTGCCCGCCCCCATTCAATGCCCGAGGGGGCGCACAGGTCAAGTGAGACTCGCAGCGTCCTTCCAAGAAAAGCGCCTCGGTTTCTCCTTGTACTGGGACAAGTGGGCGAGAGGATGCTTCTGATAGCTACGGGGCGGCGAGTCCGGCTGCAGAGAGTTTGAGACGGTCGCGCCCGGCTGGGCGTGTTTCCGTCAGCGCGCTCACCCCCGGCCCGTCCTACAAACACCTCGTCCTCGATCCGGAAGCGTCTGGGGTGCATTTATTCCGATCACCGCGATCACCTGCGAGTCTGCAGATCCCATGATCCATCCCCTCGCTGTCAACGGAAGGCTGACGACGAGGAGGCGCATAGAGCGACCCCTGCTCCCTCGGCTCGGAAGTTGAATGTGAGGGACTTAGATCTCGACGCGGGAACGGGATCGAAGCGATCGTCGATAGGACGGCGCAGGCCAACACCAGACCGCGCCCTCACCCCAGACATCGCAAGTCTCCGGCTCAGGCGCATGATCAGAGCTTCTGCAGCCTACTTCTGGCTCGCCGGGCTATCGGACGCTGACCTGTCCGGCTGCCCGACCTCGGGTCACGAGGCGGGCTTTTAGCAGATTCGCGGAGGGCTCGGCCGACCTCGTCGTGGCGTGGCGCGAGACGCCCGAGGGCTCTCCGCGCGAGGCGGAGATCGAACTCCTCTCCCGCTTCCGCACCGCACATGGCGGCCGACTGCCGATCGCGAACATCGCCGGGTGAGGCGGCGGGCGTGCCGCTGGATTGAGACGGGAACGAGGACGTCCAGCGGCCGGCTCTCGGCGCCGATCGCACGACTGAGGGCCGCCGACGCCCCTGCCTCTGCCCTCCCGCAGACTCCCCATTTTCTCGCCCCTCTCGACGGACAAGGTTCCGGCTCCTCCACGTCTTTGTAGGGATGAAGGTGGTCCGCCGAGGCCGCGCCGTCGGAACGACGGCAGACGGGCTGCCAACCGGTCTTCGGACCGAGGCATCGCATGCGAGCCCGCAGCACCGGCGCAGGATCCGCTCCTCAGGCGAGGAAGCAGGCCGAGGTCGGACCGAGCCGCGAGCGAGACGGCGCGGAGGCGTAACCGCACCCGGGCACCTCATGGGAGGCGCGCTCGGAGACAGCAGGTGATCGCCTGAGCGCCAGGTCGCAAGTGGCGAGGGTCCGAGACAAGGCGTGCCAAGGCCGCTCGGGGAGTCGGAGGCGAAAGCCGGCGCGAAGGGTGAGCGAGCGAGGCCGATAGCTGAAGACGGG
>DASXTW010000060.1:0-6672 GCA_036505215.1 Actinomycetota bacterium
GTAGTCCCAACGGGATTCGAACCCGTGTCTCCACCTTGAGAGGGTGGTGTCCTTGGCCTCTAGACGATGGGACCGTTCCGGGGGCGACGAAGATTATCGCAAGCTGCGCCGGTGCCTGGTGACGCACATCAAGCACACTTCCTGGCCTGCCGATACCCTATGTGAAGTGCATTTGCAGTCTAGCGATCTTGCCCGCGGCCATACCGCACATATCCGATCCATCGCGCGCCAACTCCTGCCCGGCGTTGTGCTCCCCGGATTGATCTACTTGATCGTCTCCAGGCACGCGCCAGTGCTCGTTGCTCTGGCTGCAGCGTCCTCGGTGCCCCTGCTGGACATGGCCGGGCGACTGATCCGCGGAAAGCGGCCCTCATTGGCGGGCATGGTGTTCATCGGTGCGGCCGGGATCTCGGTCGGGCTGGCCCTGGTCCTGCACTCGCCGATCTTCATCCTGGTCAAGAGCGCGGTGATGAGCGGAATCTTGGGCTTGGCCTTCGCCGTCTCTGCTCTCATCCGGCGCCCTCTCACCCGGACGCTGGCCCTCCGGCTGTCCTCAGACCATCCCGAGGGCCGGCGCCGCTTGGCCGAGCGATGGGGGCATCCGAAGGCCCTCGCCGTCTTCTGCACCCTGTCGGTGGCCTGGGGCGCTCTGCTCCTGGCGATGGCCGGCCAGCAGGCAGCCCTGGCCGTCACGGTCTCGCCCGGAACGGTCATGGCGATCGACGGGCCATCCCACGCGATCCTCACAGTGCTGGGCATCGCGTGGAGCATCCTGTACGTCCGGCGCATCCAGCTCAGGCACCCGGACCTGGGTCTGCTGCCAGTGCGGACGAAGGCCAGCACCTAACCGTCTAACCCCGCACCGGGCCCTCAGACACTCATTCACCGGCCGCGATTGCGCGGGGCGGCCTTCGACTTGCCGTGGCCCGGCTGAGCCGGGCAGGATAGCCGGCCGGACCGAACCGAAGGAAACAGACCCCGCGGCGGTGCATGGGTCTGAACGACGGAAGAGGAGGGGGAGAGGGGATGGGCCAGACGACGACCACGACGCCGTTCGACATGAGCCTGGTGCAGAGGGGAGCCAGGCTGCGCCGATCGCCGTTCTTCGAGGCCACGCAGCGCTATGGCCCCCGAGGCTTCACCGTCTACAACCACACCCTGTTCCCCATTAACTTCGACGACTTCGAGGCGGAGTATTGGCACCTCCTCACCAATGTCACGCTGTGGGACGTGGCCGTCGAGCGGAACGTGGAGATCTCGGGGCCCGACGGATTCCGGTTCGCCCAACTCCTCACCTGCAGAGACCTGTCCAAGTGCCAGGTGGGTCAGGGCAGGTACGTCCTCGTCATTTCCCCGGAAGGTGGGATCGTGAACGACCCGGTGATGCTCCGCCTCGACCAGAACACCTTCTGGTTCGCCCTGGCCGACTCCGATGTGTACCTGTACGCGCTGGGTCTGGCGGCCCAGGCCGGGCTCGACGTTCGGATCTCAGAACCCGAGGCCTACCCTGTGCAGGTCCAGGGGCCGAAATCCAAGGGCCTCATGGCCGACCTGTTCGGCAACGAGGTGATGTCGCTTCGGTACTACTGGTTCACTCGGACCGAGCTCGACGGGATCCCCGTGATCGTGACCAGGACCGGGTGGACCTCCGAAGTCGGTTACGAGGTGTACCTACTGGACGCCGCCAGGGGCCCGGAGCTGTGGGAACGGCTCATGGAGGCTGGCCGCCCTTACGACATCTGGCCCACCGGGCCCTCGGATATCCGCCGGATCGAGGGAGGCATCTTCAACTGGGGGGCCGACATGGACTACACCAACAACCCCTTCGAGATGGGCCTGGACAGACTGGTGGATCTGGACATCGAGTTGCCGTTCATGGGGAAGGAGGCTCTGCGCAGGATCAAGTCCGAGGGGATCCGCCGCAAAATCGTGGGCGTGGAGATCGCCGGCGAGCGGCTGGAGATGAACCACTCGAGGTGGCCGGTAGAGGCAGCTGGGAGGACCATTGGGAAGGTGACCTCGGCGATCTATTCCCCTCGCCTGGAGAAGAACATCGGCTACGCGAGGGTTCCCATCGAGCTCTCCCAGCTCCGGACCGAGCTCACCGTGGAGACGCCGGACGGCGCCCGCAGCGCATCCGTGGTCCCCATGCCCTTCGTGGATCCCGGGAAACAGATCCCCAAGTCGTGACGAGCTCAGTGGACCCCGCGTCAGCTCTCGAGGAAAGCTGATAGGAGGGGGACTTCGTCTCTACACCGACACCTGCAGGACGCTCTCGCGCACGGGCGCGGGTTGCGCCACCCGGCTGAGCAGGGCCTTGTAGGCCACGAACGACAGGATCAGCGGCGGCACCAGGAGGGCGGTGGCCCCGGGAGCGGCGTGCCACACCACGAGGGCGGCCAGTCCCAGGGCCGTGTTGGCCGCGAAGTGCAGAAGGTTCTCGGGCAGCGGGGGAAGGAGGACGGACTGGTAGGGCTTTCTCGCAGCCAGCGAGATCACCAGGGCCACCAGGCCCGCGTTGATCGCGGCATAGATCGCCATGCCGACGCCCACGGCGACGAACGTCATCGGCCGGAGGACGCTCGGCGATCGCAGGGCGGCCACGACCACCTGGGCCGCGGTGAGCGCCAGGAGGAACTGGCCCGCGTTGAAGATCAGCTTGTGCAGAGCTCGCCGGCGCGTCGCCTGGCCCAGAAGGACCCCGGCGGCGACCGCCATCGTCACTACGCTCGGGCGGGCCAGGATCAACGCGCCCACCCACAGAGACTCGGTCAGGGAGAAGTTCAGGTTCTCGCTCCCGAATCGCAGGGGGACCTGGAACTGCTCGGTCAGCATGATCCCGGCCGTGAGGAGGAGAAACGTGGCCAGATCCTGACCATCCCAGTGGGCGAGGTCGGGGACGCGCACCAGCAGCGAGGCCAGGCCACCCACCGCCACGAGGGCGACCAGGGTCTGGGCCGGTACAGTTAGCCTTCGCATCGAGATCGCCTCCCTACTAGCTCCACGAGGCGCTGGACCAGGCGCCGCTCGACCACTCGTTGCCGCTCCACTCGTTGCCGCTCCACTCGTTGCCGCTCCAGGACACGCCGCTCCACTCGTTCCCGGACCACTCGTTGCCGCTCCACTCGTTGCCGCTCCAGGACACGCCGCTCCACTCGTTCCCGGACCACTCGTTGCCGCTCCACTCGTTCCCGGACCACTCGTTGCCGTTCCACGTGCCTCCGGACCAGCTGTTCCCGGCGGCCTCGAGGCCTGCCATCGCTGCAGCGTCGAAGTGGGCGCCGAAGATGTCCTGCTCACCCTGGAGCGGCACCCCGTCCTTTTCCAGATGGACGGGGCCGCGGGACCCCTCGAGCGTGCCGAGGCCAGTGGACTGGAGGTGAACCTGCTTCGCGATCGGGACGGGTGCCGTCACCACGGTGTCGAGCCGAAGCGCCCGTTGCCCCTGTTGCGGACCGAACCCCGAGGAAGGGCGGAGCCCATTCGCCTCGGTCTTGAGCAGGGTCTTTGCCTGGTCCGGAGTTATCGACGGATGTTCCTGGAATACGAGTGCGAGGGCGCCGGACACGACTGCCGTCGCCTGGGAGCTGCCGCTTCCGCGGAAGAACCGATCGCTGATCACTCCGCCCGGATGCTTCTGGTCCAGGTACGAGCCGGGGACCCGAAGGCTCTGCAGATGGGCTCCGGGAGCGAGGAGATCGGGATTGCGGAGTCCGTCCCCGATCTGGGAGAAGTCTGCGACGTCCCACTGCGAATACTGCATGCTGCCGTGATGGTCGGCTGCACCAACGGCGAGGAGATAGGGATCTTCCGCGGGATCAGCCAGGCCCTGAGCGTTACGCCCGGAGTTGCCAACCGCCGCCACGACGGCGATCCCCCGGTGCCACGCGACCTCGGCCGCGAAGGCCAGCGGATCGAGGAGGTAGCTCTGGCCGCTCGCCGTTCCGAACGAGAGGTTCAACACTTTGATGTTGAGGCCGTGGTCATGTGCGTGCTGGACGACCCAGTCGATGGCCGCGATCACCTGGGAGACGTCGGCGTTGCCGTGTGAGTCGGCGACCTTGATCGACACGATGCGGGCGTCCGGTGCGATCCCCAGGAAGTCTCTGGTGTCGCTGCTGTAGGTCCCGGGCTGGGCGGCATCGTCGCGCGCCGCCATGATCCCGGCCATGTGCGTGCCATGACCGTAGGTATCCAGGTATCTCAGGTTGGGTGCCTGGGACTCGAAGGACAGATCGGGGCCGTGGATGATCTTGCCCGGCGCGCTCAATCCCTGCACGGGAGCGATACCGGAGTCGATGAGGGCGATGTCCACCCCCGCCCCTGTGTAACCGGCGTCCCAGAACCTCGTCGCCCGAACCGATCGGGCCACGTTCTGCATCGAGTACAGATCGGTCGACGGGTCGTAGCTTCCGCTGAGTGAGATCCGGCCGTTGGGACTCGCCGCCAGCACGGCCTTGTCGTGGGCGATTGCCTCCAGGGTCATCTCGGGAATGGTGGCGGAGAAGCCGTGGATGAGGGGAAGCTCCATCTCCACCCTGCCACCCAAACTGGAGACCGCTCGTTCGACCGCGTGCTCGTGACCTGGAACGGCGCGGATGATCACCTTCTGCTGCGGGCCCAAGCTGGCCACGGCGGTCCGCGCGACGACCGTGCCCGTGGCAACGAGGAACGCCAGCAGGACGATGGAGACGACCTGACGCACGGTGAAGCGGCGCCACGAGACGCCGCAGGATCGGGAAATTACGAGCGCCCCGGCCCCTCGACCGTCGAGGGAGAGCCTCAGGGCGCCGTTCACGTGAGGTGTCCCTGGACGCCCACCGGATGGGCGGACGTCCTGTTCGGTTTCATGGAATGGTTGTCGCACGATTGGGGAGAGGGATTCATCGCCCGGATGACTCGAATGTCTCCCCCGATCAGTCCCAATTAGAGGCGTGTCCGGGGGAGGTCAAACCGGGCCGAAAGTCTCATCTCCCCAGCCGGGATCAGGCGGTTGCCTGGGCCTCCCGCTCGCGGGCCTTCTGCTGGCCCTCGGGGGGAAGGTCTGAAATCTGCTTCCCCTGGGGCTGGCAGCACTCGCCGTCTGCGTCGGCGTGCTCTTTCCACGTCCGGCCATCGCAGCACCAGCCCTGGCTGGTGTCCAACTGCTCCGCCATGCCTTCCCTCCTTCACTCGGTCCCTATCTGTCTACCCCTGCGTCGCCCTGCTATTCCTCGAGAGACGGGGGTATAGAAGTGGGCAAAGTCGAGGAGAATGCCGCTGTGTCGTCAATGAACAGACAGATGGAGGCCGTCATCCGGGGGATCCAGCGGACCGGGCCGCTGGATGCGATCGGACGCGCACTGACGCTCGGGTTCGCGAGGATCGTGCGGCCCGGCCCATTCAAGGACCTGCTCAGCGGCACGTGGCTGGGCCATCCCGTCCACCCGCTGCTGACCGATATCCCGATCGGTTCGTGGACCAGTGCCATGGTGCTCGATGTCCTCGGAGGGAAAGCCTCCGAGCACGCCGCGGACATGCTGATCGGCCTCGGTGTGCTTTCGGCGGTGCCGACAGCCCTGACAGGCATCTCCGAGCTGGCGGACGTGGTGGAGAAGGAGGAGCGAAGCGTTGGAGTTGCCCACGCCGTGGGAAATGTGGCCTCGGTCGCCCTGTTCGGCCTGTCCTACCTCTCGAGACGACGGGGCAAGCGAAGAACCGGTATTGCCCTGTCGATGGCCGGTGGGGCGGTGGCGACGGTCTCCGCCTACCTCGGTGGCCATCTGGTCTATCGGCAGGTCATCGGTCCCAACCGCGCCATCGACGGACCGATACCGGACTGGACCCCCGTCCTGGACACTGAAGCCCTGGCGGAGGGAAAGGCGAAGAGAGTCGCCGCGGGGAGCGCACAGGTCATGCTGTACCGGAAGGATGGACGGACGTTCGCCCTGGGCAACCGGTGCAGCCACCGGGGCGGTCCTTTGCACAAGGGAGAGATCGGCGACGACCGGGTCACCTGCCCCTGGCATCTCAGCACGTTCAGCCTCGAGGATGGATCGATCATGCGTGGTCCGGCAACCGCTCCCCAGCCCGCGTATGACGTTCGGGAGAGGGACGGGAAGATCGAGATTCGCCAGCGCACCGCGTAAATGGCCGGCCGGAGAGCCACCGGAATCAAGTTCGAAGAAGCAGAGTCACCCGAGCGCCACCGGTGGGCAGATTCTCCGCAGATGCCGTTCCTCCGTGCGCCTCGGCAACCGCCCGCACGATGGCCAGGCCCAGGCCCGCCCCGACGCCCGAACCATTGCCGACGACCTCCGTCTCGGACCTTACGAATGGCTCGAAGACGCTCTCGAGCAGGGCCTGTGAAAAGCCCGGGCCCGTGTCCTCGACTCGGATCCACGCGACGTCACCGGTCCGCCCCGAACGAAGCGTGATCACACCGCCGGGTCCCGTGAAGCGGAGCGCATTGTCGAGAAGGTTCTCCAGTGCCTGGCGGATGCGGGCCGGATCGACCAGCACCGTCGCCGGCTCGACGTCGAGCTCGATGCGAGCGCCGACTCGTCGGGCCCGCTCACCGTACGGAGGCACCACCTGCCGCATGAGATCGGAGATCGAAACCTCCTTGCGGTCGACGGGGACGCGGTTTCGCTCCATCCGGGCCAGAACGAGAAGGTCTTCGGCCAGTCGGAC
>DASXTW010000061.1:0-21136 GCA_036505215.1 Actinomycetota bacterium
AAACTAGCAAAGCCTCAACCTAAGGTGCAAGTTCCCGACCGAACGAGCGTTCGAGGCTCTGCGGCGAGCCCCGGCCCGCTTAGCGAATGAGTGGAAAGGCTCGAGACGCAGCCTTCGCCGTGACCTCGACCATCCGATCAAGGTTCAGGTCGCGAATGGTGGCGAGCTCTTGGAGCGTCAAGATCACGTTGCCGGGAGCGTTGGGTCGACCCCGCGTGGGCTGGGGCGCGAGGAAGGGGCTGTCGGTCTCCGCCAGAAGATGGTCGGCCCCGACGGATGCTGCCGCCGCCCGCAACCCCTCGGTGTTTGGGTAGGTCACGTTCCCGGCGAAGGACACGAAGTACCCACGAGCCTCGGCCTCCTTCGCCACGAGCTCGTCTCCGGAGAAACAGTGGAGGACCACACGTTCGGCGGCCTCCTCGGTGAGGATTCTCAAGGCGTCGTCCCAGGCGTCTCGAACGTGGACCACGAGCGGCTTGTCGGTCTCGCGAGACAGCGCGATATGGGTGCGGAAGGCCCGTTGCTGATCTTCGGCCGGCGAGAGTCTCCTGTAATAGTCGAGACCTGTCTCCCCGATCGCCACGACGAGCGGGTCTGCGGCGAGCTCCTCGACGACGGCTCCAGCCCGGCGGTCGAACTCCGAAGCCGTGTGGGGATGCATACCGGCCGTGGCGAACACGCCGCGAAACGACTCCGCCAGCTCCCGCGATTTTCGGCTGGAGTCGGGGTCGATGCCGACGCATACCAGGCGGGTCACCCCAGCCTCCCTGGCCTCGGCCACCGCCTCCGCGGGATCTGTCTCCATGAGGAACAGGTGGCAGTGCGTGTCCACCGCGGAACGCACCTGGCCGGCCGGCTCCACCGGCGGTTGAGGGTTACTCATCGAGCCGGGGGAACAGGGCCTCGGCCTTCCGGGTCTTCGTCCCCGGCTCCAACAGGCCCCATCGTGCCGACCCTGGGACACGCTGGGTCTCCAGCGGCTCCGGGATACCGAGCTGCTCCCACAGGCGGGCTGCGGCCCCGGGCATGATCGGGGAGATCAGCACAGCCAAGAGCCGCAGCGTCTCCGCTGCCGCGTACAGGATGGACCCCAGGCGGTCCTGGTTCGCCGGATCCTTGGCGAGGGCCCACGGCTGCTTCTCCACCAGATACTGGTTCGCCCGGCCCACCAGCTCCCACACCGTGGCCAGGCCGGTGGCCAGTCCAAGCTCGAGCATGGCCCCGTCGTACCGGCGAGCCACCTCCTCGGCCAGGGCGGGGAGGTCTGAGGCCTCCTCTGGGGCGGGGGCATCGGGGACCAGGCCATCGAAGTACGAGCCGAGCATGGCGAGCACCCGGCTGGCGAGGTTGCCAAGCCCGTTCGCGAGGTCGGCGTTGTATCGATCGAGCATGGACTCCCAGGAGAAGTTTCCGTCCTGGCCGAACTGGATCTCCCGCATGAAGTAGTAGCGATAGGCATCCACCCCGAAGTGGTCGATCAGCTGAAAGGGGTGGATCCCGGTGAGCTTGGTCTTCGACATCTTCTCCCCACCGACCAGAAGGAACCCATGAGCCCAGACCTGGCGCGGGGTCTCTACACCAGCAGCCATCAGCATCGCCGGCCAGTAGATGGCGTGCTGCCGGAGGATGTCCTTCCCGATCAGGTGGATGTCGGCCGGCCAGATTCGTTCGAATCGCTCGGGGTCCGAGCCGTATCCGGCCGCGGTGATGTAATTGGTCAGTGCGTCGAACCACACATAGCAGACGTGCTTGGGGTCCCAGGGCAAGGGGATTCCCCACTTGAATGAGGTTCGAGAGATCGAAAAGTCCTGCAGGCCACCCCGAATGGTGGAGAGGACCTCGTTCCGGCGGACCTCTGGCTGGACCGCTTTCGGGTTCTGTTCGTAGTGGTCCAGCAGGCGGTCCCGGTAGGCAGAGAGCCGGAAGAAATAGTTCTCCTCGGACATCCGCTCGACTGGCCGACCGTGGATCGGGCACTTCCCATCGACCAGGTCGGCCTCTGAGTAGTACAGCTCGCACGAGACGCAATACAGCCCTTCGTAGGTTCCGAGATAGATGTCTTCTCGCCCGTTGTCGTACACGGCCTGGAGGAGCTTCACCACTGCGGCCTCGTGCCGCGGCTCGGTGGTCCGGATGTAATCGTCGTTGGCGATGTCGAGCCGGGCCCAGACCTCGCGCCATCTCGGGTCCATCTCGTCCACCCAGGTCTTCGGATCCTTCCCGGCGGCCTCGGCTGCGCGCTGGATCTTCAGGCCGTGCTCATCGGTGCCGGTGAGGTGGAACACCTGTTCACCGCGAAGCCGATGGAACCGGGCGATGACGTCGGCGGCCACAGCGTCGTAGGCATGCCCGATGTGGGGCACGTCGTTCGGGTAGTAGATCGGGGTCGTGATGTAGAAGGTGTCCTTCACGATCGGGCAATTGTAAGCGGCTCGATCAGGCGTAACGTCAAACGTAGCCGCGCATGCGGGCGGCCCGATCGACCTTCTCCACGGCGATGGCGAACGCGGCGAGCCGCAACGGGATCGCATCCACGGTCGACCGAGCGTGCACGTTCTTCCACGCGCGTGACATCGTCTTCTTCAGCTCCGCATTCACCTGCTCTTCGTCCCACCGGAACTGCTGGATGTTTTGCACCCACTCGAAGTAGGACACTGTCACACCGCCGGCGTTGGCCAGGATGTCGGGGATCGCGACCACGCCCTTATCCTGCAGGATGGCGTCGCCGGCCGGCGACACGGGATGGTTGGCCGCCTCCACCACGACCCGAGCGGCGACCCGGTCGGCATTCTCTGCCGTGACTCGGTCCAGTGCCGCCGGAATCAGCACGTCGACGTCGAGCTCCAGGAGGTCCGCGTTCGTGATGGATTCCATACCGGTCGCGTCGATGACTGACTGCGTTTCTTGGACGTGGTCGTATACGGCTTGGACATCCAGTCCTCCACTTCGGTAGATGCCGCCCTTGACGTCGGAGACCGCCACCACCTTGCAGCCGAGCTCGCCGATCAGCCTTGCCGTCCACGAACCCACGTTGCCGAACCCCTGGACGGCCACGCTCGCCCCCTCAAGGGAAAGTCCGAGGTCCTGGGCAGCCTCACCCAGGCAGTACACGACCCTCGGCCGGTGGCGGCATCCCTCCCCAGGGAGCCGCCCAGCTCCACGGGCTTCCCCGTGACGATGGCCGGGGTGTAGCCATACCGGCTGGAGTACGCGTCCATCATCCAGGCCATGGTCTGGGCGTCGGTGTTCATATCAGGCGCCGGCACGTCGCGATTGACCCCCAGGATGTAGCTGATCATTTGGGTGAACCGACGGGTCAGGCGCTGCTTCTCACCCTCGCTCATCCGAAGCGGATCGCACTGGACCCCGCCCTTGGCCCCGCCGAAGGGGATGTCGACGACTGCGGTCTTCCACGTCATGAGAGCGGCCAGCGCCCGCACCTCGTCCAGGTCCGCGTCCGGGTGGTAGCGGATGCCCCCTTTGTACGGCCCGCGGGCCGCGTTGTGCTGGACTCGATATCCGCGGAAGACCTGCAGCGCCCCGCCGTCCATGCGAACCGGGACCTGCACGGCCAGCTCCCGGTAGGACGTCCGCAAGACATCTCGCATCTCCTCAGGGAGGCCGATATGTTCGCCGCCCTGTCGAAGAACAGCTTGACCGCCTCGAACGGGTTCGTCGTGTCCTCGATCGGCGTGGGAGGAGAGGGAGCCTGGCCGGCGGTCAGAGGCGACCTGGTCTGCTTCTGCGACATGGTCACTCCTTGGGGAGGGCCCGAGCATACGCCGGGCTCACTCCACAGGTCGTCGCCCGCTCGTGCGATATGGTCCCCGCGTGCGCCGAAGGATCGACGCGGGAATCCTCCTTCTCCTCACTCCCCTTCTGTGGGGCGCGACCTTTCCGGCAACGAAGATCGCCCTTCGCCGGCTTCCGGTTCCCACGTTCATGGCGTGGTCCAGGTCTCTGGGCTTCGTGGCCATCCTGGCCATGATTCCTCTGGTCCGTCGGGCGGGCTTGGGGCAGGGTCGCCGTCTCCGCGAGGCCGTGTGGCCGGGGCTGATCCTGGGTGCCCTGATGTTCGTCGGTTATCTGCTCCAGACGGAGGGACAGGCTCGGACCACCGCCACGAACGCAGGATTCATCACCGGCCTCTACGTTGTGTTCGCGCCCATCCTTGCCGCCGCCCTGCTTCGCTATCGCGTGTCGGGGGCAGTGTGGCTGGCCGTCCTCATTTCACTGGTGGGGCTCAGCCTGCTCTCGGTGCGAGACCTGGGGCAGATGCGTCTACATGTCGGAGACCTACTGGTCCTGGCGGGAGCGGTCGGATGGTCTGGCCACATCACCGCGGTGGGGTACTTCTCTCCCCGCTTCCCGGCGTGGATGCTCTCGCTGGCCCAGATGGGCGCGGCATCGCTGTTCCACATCGCTCTGGCCGCGACGACCGGGATCCGCTTGGGCTCGGCGGCCTCCGCAGATGTGTGGCCGCTGCTCATCGTGACCGGGATCATCGGGTCGGGAATCGCCTTCACCATCCAGGTCATCGCCCAGCAGACGGTTACCCCAGGGCGCGCGGTCGTGCTGCTCGCAGGGGAGACCCTCTTCGCGGCGTTCTTCGCGGCAATTTGGCTGGGCGAACGGCTATCAGCTCACCAGTGGATCGGCGCAGCCCTCGTGCTGGCTGCCATGGCCTACTCGGAGCTCTCCGCCCGCCGCCCCAAGGAAGCCCTGGTCGACCCGGCAATCCCCTGATCCGTAGCTCGCACCGATGAGACTGGTGAATCCAAGACGAAGCCCGCGCTGACCCTGACGTGCCGTTGCGGAGTGAAAATCACTGATAGCTGTACTCTTCGATCACTTCTCCCGTCTCCGCATTGATCACCACCGTCGCCTGCGTTGCCGCGCACATCCTTGTCGGATCCGACGGCCCCAAGTCCCCGATACACACTCCATCGATCCTCACAAGCCAGGCCGGAACCAGCACCACCAACGGCGGTCCTGTAACTGCCGGGTCGGTCACCAGCTCGTCCGTGACCGGAACTTCGCTGGGGTCGGTGAACCAAGCGAGAGTCGCCTGAATGCCCGTGGCATCCGTTGTGTCCTCCTCCGCCTGAGCTATCGCTACCGCCTGCTGCCACGACACGGCCGGCGTGTAGTTCGCGGTCGGGGGGTGGAGCACGTATCCCATCCCCCTTTCCGACTCGCCGGGTCTTCACTCAGTCTCCCTGCAGCTCATAGCGAGCCAAGTAGCCCATTCGGGTCGATTATCAGGCCTCCGCCATGCATGTTCCGGTTTTCAAGAGGTTCGCGCGCTTGCTGAGGAGCGGACGAGGCCATCGTAGATGCGTCTGGCGGGGACGCCGGTGAGCTCGCTGACCCGGCGGGCGGCTTCTCGCTTCCGCGCGCCATCCCGAACCAGCGACGCGGCGAGCCGGAGAGCCTCCTCCTCGTTCGGCGCCGGTCGCTGTCCGCCCTCCACCACCAGGACGACTTCGCCCTTCAACTCACGCGAACCGAGCTGCTCCACAACTTCAGACAGGCGGCCGCGGATCACTTCCTGATGAAGTTTGGTGAGCTCGCGCACCACCGCCACTCGCCTTTCGCCACACGAGTCAATGAGATCGCGCAGTGTCGACGCCACGCGCCGAGGAGACTCGAACAAGACGATTGTGCGCGGCTCGCCGGCCAGAGCATCCAGGCGTTCCGATCGAGCTTTCCCCGATCTGGGGAGGAAGCCTTCGAAGGTGAATCGGTCCGTGGGGAGCCCGGAGACCACCAGCGCGGACACAACCGCGGAGGGCCCCGGGATCACGTCCACAGCGATGCCCGCATCGATACACGCGGCCACCAGCCGGTAACCCGGGTCGGACAGACCGGGCATGCCGGCGTCCGACACCACCGCCACATCCGCGCCGCCAGTGAGAGCGTCGAGGATCTCCGGAACCCGTTCCTCTTCGTTGCCCTCGAAGAAGGAGACCATCCGCGCCCTGATGCCCAGCCCGCCGAGCAGCCGGCCGGTCCGGCGGGTGTCTTCCGCCGCCACCAGATCGACCGCAGCCAGGGTCTGCCTGGCTCGATCGGTGAGGTCTCCGAGATTCCCGATCGGCGTGCCCACCAGATAGAGCGTTCCGGCCACGACAGGGATTATCGGCTCGAAGCTCCTGCCTTACCTTCCTTCCTCTCGTGCCCTCGGTATCCTCGGGAAACGATGGCGACGGAGACGGACACCGAGCCTGAGGGCATCCAGGCTGCGGGCTCGCGGATTCGGCGGCGGGCCGAGAAGCGGAAATGGTACGCCCGTCCGTTCATCGTGATCGCCGCGGTGACGGCCGTTGCCGGAGGCCTGCGCTTCTACCATCTGTCCGCTCCGCACGCGTTCGTGTTCGACGAGGTCTATTACGCGAAGGACGGTTGTCTGGATGCGGGGTTCCCCTACCAACGCTGTCAGCTGGACGGTCCGAGCGAGCAGACCGTAACCGTCCATCCCCCACTGGGGAGGTGGATCATCGCCGGGGGCATCGCCACAACCGGCAAACCGAGCGACTTCGGCTGCCAGTTCGGGGCCGCTTCCCCCCGCTGTCATCCCTTCAGCTTCCGTGTGACGGCGGCCCTGTTCGGCACGCTGTCCGTGATGCTCCTGGCCATCCTGGCCTACCGGCTGTTCGCAAGCGCTCTCTGGGCGGGGGTGGCCGGCCTGCTCCTGGCGACGGAGAGCCTCAACTTCGTGCAGTCCCGGACGTCGATGCTGGACATCTTCCTGGTGACGTTCGTGGTGGCCGGGTTCCTGTTCCTGGTCCTGGACAGACAGTGGATGGATCGGCGCACGCCGCAGCCGACCGACCTCGCCGACGAGAGCCGGGAAGCCTACCTGTTGGAGTTGCCCCCCGATCGCCCGCCCGCTCCGATCTTCAGGCCATGGAGGCTGGGCGCGGGCCTCGCCTTCGGGGCGGCGGTGGCCACCAAGTGGTCGGGGGCGCCGGCCCTGGTCGCGGCCATCCTCCTGACTCTGGCCTGGGAGCGGACGCGGCGATCCGGAGTGGGCCTTCCGCACGCGTTCCGCGAAGCACTTCGGGACGAGGCATTCGGCATCTTCCTGTTTCTCCTGGTGGTGCCGGCGGCCGTTTACCTGGCGAGCTACGCGAAGTGGTTCGCCGACCATCACGGACTCAATCTCGCCGCGTGGTGGGATCTGCAACGGTCGATGGCGACCTATTCCATCCACCTGCGGGCCAAGCATCCCTACTCCTCGCCGGCGTGGAGCTGGCTGATCCTCAAGCGGCCCGTCGCCTACTACTATCAATGCCTCCGAAACAGCTCCACCGGGTGCCGCCTGCCGGCGGAGATCCTCGGGGTCGGTAATCCGGCCATCTTCTGGAGCTCGCTGCTGACCGTTCCTTATGTGCTCTTCTCATGGATCCGCAAGCGAGACTGGCGAGCGGGACTCATCTTCGTCCCGTTCGCCCTCCAGTACGGGCCGTGGTTCTTCGCCGCCCGAACGAACTTCCTCTTTTATCTGGCGCCCGTCACGCCCTTCATGGTCCTGGCCGGGTCCTACGCATTGAAGGATCTGTTCGAAGTGGAATTCGGGGAGCGGGGGGTCCGGGCTCTTGCTCCCGTGGCCGTCTTCGCCCTGGTCGTCTCCGTCGGGCTCTTCCTGTTCTTCCTGCCCGTCCTCACCGGCAAGGCCATCTCGTATGAGGCGTGGAAACTCCGCATGTGGTTCCCCAGCTGGATCTGACGGAGACGGAGATGCGCGGGAACGCTAGGGATTGGCCGGAACGAGCCGATCGACGGTTCCGTCAGCCTTGCCCACCAGGACCTCCGAGACCAGGTTCGGCCCGAACAGCCCGTGCCCAACCACCCCGGGAGTGGCCTCCAGCTCAGCGCTGAGCGCCTCGGGATCCGCTACTGGCCCCAGGTAATCGACGATGACGTTTCCATCGGGGGTGCGGTCGGCGTCGCGAAGTTTGACGTCACCGAACGAGGACAGGCTGCGCATCGTCGCCGCCACTCCGAAGTCGAGGACCTCGAGAGGGACGGGAGGATGCAGCGCCTCAACCAGCTTGTCCGAAGAGACGATGACCACGAACCGGTCGGCCGCGTTGGCCACCACCTTCTCCCGGGTGTGAGCCCCTCCTCTCCCTTTGATCAGCCACAGGTCGGGAGCGACCTGGTCGGCCCCGTCCACCGCAAGATCCAACCGGTCCATCACGTCGAACGGCTGCAGTGGGAGGCCAAGTGCTCGGGCCGCCTGCTCCGTCCCCTGAGACGTGGCCACGCACACGATGTCGAGATCTCGCCGGGCCAGCGCCGGGAGGAAGTGCGCCACCGTGCTTCCAGTGCCCAGGCCGAGGCGCATACCCTCTTCCACCAGGAGGGCGGCGGCCTGGGCCGCGGCCCGCTTTTCGTCCTCGCGCGGATCCATCGGCGGCCCGAACTCTACAGGCGGCCGGGGTACGGGGCCTCACGCAGCGAAGCGGTAGGCCCCGCCAAAGGAGGACCGAGAGAACCAGATAGGTTGCCCTTCCGTCGTGTTTCCCGTATGGACAGAGCGCGCCGGACTAGGCTTGCCCGAGGTCGGGGCGCGGAGGAGGGGCGTGCAGGAGCCGGAACCGGAGACCATCGGCCGGGCTCAGGCCGGCGACCTTCGTGCCTTCGAGTCGCTCGTGCGTGCATACCAGAACGACGTCTGGCGGTTCGCCTACCACCTCACGCGCAACGCCAATGCGGCCGAGGACGTCGCCCAGGAAGCATTCCTGCGCGCGTATCGGGCCATCGGCTCGTACCGGGGCACCGCACGGTTCTCGAGCTGGTTGCTTCGGATCGTGCGCAACTGCGCCATCGATGCCTATCGCAAGACCCGAAGGGAGACCGTGATATCGGAGGAAGACATGACCAGGCGCGGGGGTCTCTCCTCGGCCGTCGATCCCCCGGATTCGGTGGAACGGGCTCGAATCAGCGACGCGATCCGGCGTCTGCCCATGCCGCTTCGGGAGCCCTTCGTGGTGATCGAGATCCTGGGGTTCACCTACGAGGAGGCCTCGACGCTCCTGGGCACCCGCGTCGGGACGATCAAGAGCCGTATGCATCGAGCCCGAGCCGCGCTGATGGAGGCGCTGGTGGAAAAAGAGGTGGCCGATGAGATGTGAGGTGGCCCAGCGGCGCTTGTCGGCGGCGATGGACGGCGCCGCGTCGGTTTCGCCTCAGGTGGATGCCCACCGCAGGTCCTGCCCGGTCTGCACGCGGTTCGAGGAGGCCGCCTGGCGGATCCGGGGGGTGGTGCGGTTCGACGTCTCCATCCCTCTCGCCCCCGACCTGGTTCCAGCCGTCATGCAGCGGGTTCAGGACTACGAGGCGGACCGGATGCTCGGGTGGATCCCCGAGCCCCACCCCGTGCGAACGCGGCTGTACCGCCAGCGATTCGCCCTGGCCTCCCTCGTCACCGGGCTGATCATCGGGATCGTCCTCACGTCGGGCGGGGTGGTCCAGATCGGGACGGAACGGCCTGAGGCAAACGCCGAGGATATCCCCCGCGAACTGGTGCGAGCGGCGAAGAAACTCGAGGGTTACCGGGCCACGCTGGACGTCACCGAGCTGCACTGGACGAGGGCCGTCCCTCGGAGGGCGTTCGTTGCCACACTCCTGTTTCGGACGCCCGAAAACTTCAGGGTCGAAGTCCAGGACACCACGCGCTATCCCTCTCCGGCGTGGCCCCGGAACGATCTGCTCCTCGTCACCGACGGCCATACCTGGCAGGCCACCGGCCCAGACCCGTGCCCGTCGGCGGCCCTCCCCGTCTGCCCGCGTCACGGTTCGGTGACGCACTCGATCAGGAACAGGATCCCGTTCGATTCCCGCTCCTCGATGCCCACCGACGCGATCGTCCCCATGACGGTGCTTGCCGCTTCCGACAGAGTCGAGGTGATCGGTCCGGACCGGGTGGCCGGCCGGATGGCCGTGGCGGTCGACATGACGTATCAGGATGGCGCCTCGCTCTTCCAGTACCTGCGGTTCCTCGGCTCGTGGCGTCCGTTCTATCCGCAGGACCGCGTGGTGCTATGGCTCGACGAGGAGACCTGGTTCCCGTTGAAGTACGAGGTGTTCCCCGCACCCGGGCCCGTGCGGTCGGCATGGGCAAGCCAGACGGGGCTCCCAAGGGAGTCCCCGGACAGCCCCGTGTTCACCGCGGAGGCTCGCTCGTTCTCCCTCGACGATGCTCCCCCCGCGGGCCTGTTCCAGGTTCGTCCGGGGCCAGGCGCCCTGGACGAGGGATTCGAGGACTCGGCCTTCCCGAAGCCACGCGGCGGGCCCTACCCGCCGGGAGACGCTGAGCTCATGGCACCTCGGGTCACGGAGGGCCTCACGCCATGGCGGTACGGCAGATTCGCCCGGACCGATCTCCGGCCCTACCGCCAGACCGAGATGGCCTACACGATGGGTCTGAGTTGGTTCACGGTGACCCGGGTGGTCGGATGGAACCAGCGGGGACTGTTCGGTGTGGGAGCGTTTGCCGAACCCGTGCGACTGGCGAAGGGAGGGACGGGCTACTACGAGCCGGCGACGGATGTCGATCCCAGGAGACTCGCCCTTCACACAACCGATGGCGAGTTTCTGGTCGCGACGAACCTGCCGCGCGCAGGATTGATCAGGATCGCCAGTTCTCTCGCGCCGAAGGGGCTCCCGGCGCCGCCCGGTTGGAGGGTTCACCGCTGGTCGGGCGGGTCCGTGGTGGACGGACTGAGCCTTCAGCAGGCAGCAGCGCGAATACCTTTCCCCGTCCTGATTCCCTCCTACCTCCCACCCGGCTACCGGGTGGGGCCGGCGCAAATCGTGCGCACCAAGGGCGCCGCCGGGATCATGCTGGCGTTTCGGCGCCCCGCTGCTGAGCTCGACGGATTCGGTCTGCGCCTGTATCAGGCAAGCGGACAGTCGCTGCCGCCTCCGACGGGGGCGGACCAACAGGTGGTGATGGTGGGCGGCCAGGTTGGCAGGTGGTCACCGCAGGACCACCTCCTCGAATGGATGGATGGCTCCATCTACCGGTCGCTGCAAGGGCCGGAGTTCGACCTCGGAACGCTGGTGCACGTGGCGGAGTCGCTCCGACGACCGCGCGCTCAGGTCGGCTCCCCGGAGGCATCGCCGTGAGTCGGGACGTCGGACCGGGCCTGCCATCGAGGCCGGGAGCGCCTCGGCCCAATCGAGTGGCCGTCGCCGGCGTCGCCCTCGTCATCGGCCTTGCGGGTGGCGGCCTCGTTGGGCTCCTCACCAACGGCCAGCCTTCTCCTCAGGTGCAGCGGCCTTCGCCTACGCCTTCTTTCACGCCCCCGCCCGTGCGCGAGCTGTCCCCGGACACCTTGCTTGCGTGGACCCCCGGCGGGCTGCCCGACGGCCTGGGAAAGGGTGTGGCGAAGCTCTCCAAGGTCGACCACGTGGTGAGCGTGATCTCCGGCACGGCCTGGCTGCGCGGCTCGACGGATGCCGACGGGACCAGGGTGGATCATCCGCCCGCCGGGCTGTCGATCCCACTCGAGGTGGCCGGAGCCGACCCGAGCACGTACGCGCCGTTCATGGCACCCGCCGACCGTACGTTCCTTCCCGCGCTCGTCAAGGGTGAGGCGGTCCTGGGGACGACGTCGGCGGAGCTTCGACACCTTGGGCCGGGGAGCACGTTGATCTTCGGTAGCCGCAAGATACGGGTCGCCGGTGTCGTGCCCGACGCGGCGATCGGTGCGCACGAGGTCCTGGTTTCCCGGCGAGTGGCTCAGTCGCTGAAGGTCACCCGCGATCGGTATCTCCTGATCGATCCCGCTCGGGGTGCCTCGCGTAAGCGCTTGACCAAGGGGATTCGCTCGCTACTCCCTGCGGGCGTCCTGCTGAGAGTCCGAGGGCCCGGCGAGACGCCGTTCTTCCGTCAGGGGGACGCCGTACTGCCACCTGTGCGGCTCAAGGTGCTGTTCGGTGAGTTCGCCGCGAGACCGATCGCCGGCGGCTTCCTCGACGTCGACCCGTCATGGGTTCGGGCTCACATCCCGGTGGTTCGAGTCCCGATCCTCGGGAAGGTTCGATGCAACCGTGCCCTGATCCCGCAGCTTCGAAGCGCGCTGGCGGAAGTGGAACGCGAGCGGCTCGCCGAGTTCATCGATCGCAAGGACTATGCAGGCTGCTATTCGGGGCGGTTTCTCAACCGCAACCCCGAGGCCGGCATCTCGCATCACGCCTGGGGAGTGGCCTTGGATGTGAACGCGTCGACGAACCAGTTCGGCCAGTCCCCGCATCAGGACGCTCGCGTCGTCGCCATCTTCCGTAAATGGGGGTTCACGTGGGGCGGCCGATGGCTGCTCCCCGACGGCATGCACTTCGAGTTCGTGTCGTTCCCCAGCGGCGGCTAGCGAACCGCCCGGCCCCACCCTGCCCGGGGCTGGCCCCCAGGTTGACTAGTTAACAACGACTAATCATCATGTGCCCCGGCAAGACGACTGCGCCCATTCGTGTTCCCTGCCCGGCCGTCCGAAGGGAGGGGATGGTGAAACATCGCACCTGGCTGTTCGTCACGGCCAGCCTGCTCGTTCTCGGCCTCGTCGTTCCCGCGGCTTCTGCGCGAACGGTCGGCGCCGACAAGAGCTCACCAGACAAGTCGGCGTTGGTGAAGTACAAGCTTTCCCACGGCTACCTGGTCGGCGATCAGGCCCGGTTCAACAGGCTCACCACGGCGGCAGCGGCCCGCGCGGCCCGCTTGCATCCGGGGGCACCCTCGCCGGCCGCCGGGCCCAAGGCTCCGGTTCCCGGCCCGAGCTGGGAGGGGCTGTTCCAGGAAGACCTGTCGCCCCCCGACCCTACCGATGCCATCGGGCCCTTCAGCTTCATCCAGGCCATCAACCTCCAACTGGGGATCTACGACCGCAACGGAGTGCTGATCACCTCGGCACCGTTCTCCGTCCTGACCGGGTCGGGAGACGACTTCCTGTCCGACCCGCAGATCCTCTTCGACCTTCATTCCAACCGCTTCTACTACCTGATCCTCGACGTTGGCGACCTGATCAATCCCAAGTCGACCATGCGGTGGGGGTTCAGCAAGACCAGCAACCCAACCTCGATCCCGGGCGGCTTCTGCAACTACGAGACCGACTTCGGATGGGGCGGCACCATCGCCGACTACCCGAAGCTCGGACAGACCAAGGACTTCCTATTGGTCGGGGTGAACGTCTACCTCAATCTGATCACCTTCGCCGGCGCCGACGTGGGCTGGATCAGCAAGATCCAGACACCGGCTCCCATCGGGACCTGCCCTTCCGAGAGCTCCTTCCTGAGAGGCAAGCAGACCCAGCTGAAGACATCCGATGGAACGACGCTTACCTCCACTCCGGTGCCAGGCCAGCAGATCGACCCTCGGTCCGACGGATGGATCGTCGATGTACCCGATCCGACCAACTCGGGGGCGACGGGGACGAAGCTCGAGCTGTACCGCGTGACCAGGAACCCCAACGGCACGGCGAACATCCCCCAGAACGCCACCTCGGAGGTGACCGTCCCGTTCTACTCCCCGCCCGCTCCCGCCCCGCAGATGGGCGGCCCCCACCCGCTCGACACGCTCGACGGCCGGCCGACCCACGCGATCGCAGCAGTGGATCCGCTCCGAGGCAGCGGGAACGACATCGCGCTGTGGACCGGGCACACGATCTTCGGGGGAGCCGGCGCCGAGTTCCGCTGGTACGAGATCGACGTGGCTCATGCCACGCTGTTTCAGTCAGGCGATGTTGCCGATCCCGTGCTGTACGCGTTCAATGGGGCGATCTCTCCGGACCGGACCATCACGGCCTTCGTCCCGGCGGTCCGGCTGTCGTACGGCGCCAACATGGTGGTCGGGTTCACCACATCGGCCAGCAGCGCCTTTCCGGCCATCCAGATGGTGTCCAAGCGATTCACCAACCCACAATCGGCATTCGTCCTCGTCAAGCAATCCCCTGGACCGGATGAGGGATTCGACTGCTTCGAACTTGGTCGATGTCGGTGGGGAGATTACGGGGGGGCCTTCCCCGACCTCCGTCTCCCGAGCCAGAACGCCCCCACCGGGAAGGTCTGGCTGTCCAACATGTGGGCGACCGGGGAGTCGGACCCGGGAAAGGCTACCTGGCGGACTTGGAACTGGGGCGCCCTGCCATAGCCAATCGAGCGTAGTCGCTGGCGGGCCGGGGCCGCCTGAGCGCACGTTGTTCAGGTTCGCCCGGTAGGCTGGGAACCGATGACTCCATGGCGCCCCCGGCCGCTTCGGGCCACGGCCTTGGCCACGGCCTTGATTGCCGCCGGGTGCAGTAGTGAGGGGAAGTCTGGGCCCGCTGCCAGTGGCGTCGCAGAGTCCGTCGCCGCACTCAAGCAGGGTGCCGTCCAAGTCTCGGTGATCAGCACCGAGTCGCCGGTCAAGCCCGGAAGGGTGTCCTTCGGCTTCGACCTGATCACGAACGAGGGCGGCGTCATCACGGGCGGGTCGCCGAACGTGTGGTTGGCGAAAGACGAGAGCAGCAAGCCGATCGGCCCCTTCACCGCCACGTGGTACCCCTTCACCCCCGCCAGCGAGTTCAACGACACCTCTCCCCGATCTGCCCTGCCCGGGACGTATGCCGCCGAGATCGACGTCCCCTCAACGGGCAACTGGATCGTCGCCGTCACGGCGAAGGCAGAGGGGAAGCCCGCGGCCGGCACCGCGAACATGACTGCCACAGATCAGCCCATCCCGGCGGAGGTGGGGACCAAAGCTCTTTCCGTCGGGACACCTGTCGCCCACTCGGAAGCGGAGGCGCGCCAGATCTGTACCCGGAACCCACCCGATCCCCTGCACTACATCTCTCTCGACAAGGCCCTGACGAACGGGAAGCCCACCGTCGTGGCCTTCGCCACCCCGCTCCTGTGCGAGAGCATGCTGTGCGGGCCGGTGGTGGACGAGGTGCTCAAGTCCTTCGAGGACGTCGGCAAAGACAAGGCCAACTTCATCCACGTGGAGGAGTTCCTTCCCGGTCCCGACTTGAAGCCGCCCCCGGCCACTCTGGAGAACGTCTCCCCCGCGTTCAAGGCGTGGGGATTCCAGACGGAACCGTGGGTGATCGTGATCGACAAGGACGGCATCGTCCGGGACAGGTTCGAGGGACCGGTGACGGCTCCTCAGATCGAGGCCGCCCTCCAGCCCCTGCTGTAAGGGCCGAGTCAACCGAGACGTCCCTGCTCGTTCCGGGATGTGCGCTACCCTCGCTCCGACCATGAGCATCGCGTGCAGGCTGTACGTCGACGGCCGGCTCGAAGAGGCGGGATTCGACCCAGCCCACATCGACGAGGTCTTGAAGCGCCCCGACTCGTTGGTCTGGCTCGACATCGAGGATCCGACCGAGGAGAAGCTCGCCGTCCTGGCGGAGGAGTTCGGCTTCCACGAGCTGGCCATCGAGGACTCCCTGCATCCTCATCAGCGGCCGAAGGTCGAGCAGTACGGGGACTACTTCTTCCTGGTCGCCTACGGCATGACCATCGAGAGCGGCGGCTTGACCAAGCACGAGTTGGCCGCCTTCGTCGGACGCAACTATCTGGTGACGGTGAGAAAGCCGCCCGCGTACGACCTGGCACCAGTGGTGAAGCGATGGGAGGCCAACTCCGGGCTGACCGCGGAGGGAGGCGGATACCTCCTGTACGTGTTGATGGATGAGATCGTCGACGGATACTTCACCGCCCTCGACCACTACGAGGACCGGACCGAAGAGGTCGAGGACACCGTGTTCGGAGAGGGCGGCCACGGACAGGTCCAGAACGATCTCTTCGAGTTGAAGAAGGATCTGGTTCACTTCCGGCGGATGGTCTCCCCCTTGCGCGACGTCCTGGACGTGATGCAGCGGCGCACCGTGGACGTGGTGACCCCTTCGCTCGAGCCCTACTACCGCGATGTGTACGACCACGTTCTGCGGGCTACCGACTTCATCGACAGCCTTCGCGACATCCTGTCCTCGGCGCTGGAAGCATCCCTGGCCGTGATCAGCAATCGCCTGAACGAGGTCATGAAGAGCCTGACGTCCTGGGGAGCGATCATCCTCGTCCCAACCTTGATCGCCGGCATCTACGGAATGAACTTCCGGCACATGCCGGAATTGGCTTGGTACTTCGGATATCCCTTCGCCCTCGCCCTGATGGTCCTGGCCGGGGTGGTCCTCTATCGGGCCTTCAAGCGCCGGGGCTGGCTCTGATCCTCTCTGCCGTGTGAGCGAGGAGCCGGCGCACGCGGCCCGCCTCCGGCGGATGCTGTTCGAGGCATGGGGCTCCAGCGAGGATCCGGTGTTCGTCGTCCGAGCCCCCGGGCGGGTGAACCTGATCGGCGAGCACACCGACTACAACCAGGGCCTGGTCCTGCCCGCGGCGATCGCGCTGGATATCTCCATCGCCCTCCGGCCGAGGAGGGACAGGCGCGTGGAACTTCACTCGCTGGCCCTGGGCGAGACCAGGGCTTTCGATCTCGACGACGTGAAGCAGCGCCGGTCGGCCGGTGGAACCTCCCGGACATGGATCGACTACGTAGCCGGAATGGCCTGGGCACTGGGCGGCGCGGACATCGAGCTTCGAGGGTTGCAGGGGGTGATCGAGAGCCGGCTGCCGGTCGGCTCGGGCCTGGCGTCATCCGCCGCGTTCTTGCTCGCCTCGGCCTGGGCACTGATGGACCACGAGAACCGGCCACTCCCGTCACCCGAACACCTGGCGGCCCTGGCCCATCGGGCCGAGGAGGAATTCGTCGGGGTACGCAGCGGCGTGATGGACCAGCTGGCGGCATCGCTCGGCCGGGTCGGCCACGCCCTGCTGATCGATTGCCGATCACTGGAGATCGAGGCCATCCCCCTGCCGAAAGGGGTGGTCCTGGTCGTGTGCGATTCGGGGGTACCTCGCCGGCTCTCCGAGTCGGCCTACAACGAGCGACGAGCGCAGTGCGAAGAGGGCGTGCGTCTTCTTCGACAGCGGCTCCCGGGGGTGGAGTCTCTCAGAGACGTGCAGCTTGAGACGCTCGAGCGGTGGAGGAGCGATCTCCCCGAGACCATCGCCAGTCGGTGCGAGCACGTCATCCGGGAGAACGACCGGGTGCGGGCGGCCGTTCGAGCGCTTCGATCAGGCGCCCTGGGCGAGATCGGTCCGCTGTTCTCGGCGTCCCACGCCAGCCTCCGCACCTTGTTCGAGGTGAGCTCCCCCGAGCTGGACACGCTCGTGGAGATCGCCTCCGGGATCGACGGAGTGGTCGGGGCACGTCTCACGGGGGCAGGGTTCGGCGGATGCACGGTGAACCTGGTGCGCCCCGAAGCCGTCGATATGTTCCGAGAGACGGTGACACGCCACTATGCCGAACGCACCGGGGGAACGGCCACCATTCACGTCGTGAAGACCGCGAACGGGGCGGGGCTCACTCACCCCTGATCCGTCCCGCGAGCCTGCCCGATTCGGGCTGAGGTTTCGACCAGCACGGATGTTGTGATAATTCCCGTGGAGAAGGGCAATTCCTGATCGGAGGGAGTGATCCCAATGGCCCGCGAACACACCTTCAAGCTCTCCGTGCTGGGGAGATATCCGAACCGCTTGAAGGAGAACGAACCGGCCGTGACCGTGAACCTGATGGCCGGGCACGACAAGCGGCTGGTCTACGCGGGAACGCTCACTATGAGCCAGTCGGAGTGGGAGACGTTCGCGTCGGCCCTCAAGTCGAGCCTCGGGGACCGCGTCGACGTGGACCAGGAACATTGGGCTGAAAGCTCGGAGCACGCGGCTCACCTGATCGACTGATCGGGGTTTCCCGGAGCGAACCGGGCTGCTACAGGACGTCGGCGAACAGGAACCGCGAATCCGGAGATTCCTGGGCGATCCTCCAGAGTCGGATCAGGACCTCCCGGCAGCTCGGACACACCGGCTCGAGGCTCTGCTTCGTGCAATACCGGCATCGAACGAGCGCCTCCATCGGCGAGCCGCACGATTCGCAGGTCACCCCGACGGGTGTGACCATGCCACACCACCGGCAAGGGATCTGCAGATCGAGTTCCTGAATCGCGCCCACGACAACTCCGGCCACCACAACCTCCGCTAGATGAATCGGCCCCGGAAGCGCTCAGGCTCATACCTAATCCTGGGAACAATTCAGGCGCCCAATTTTGGGTTTGCGACCCTCAGCGGAACATCCATGGCGACGCCCCACACCCCCGGGGTGGCCGCCCTCTACCTCCAGACCAATCCTGGCGCCTCCGCGGCGACCGTTCTGACCGCGCTGTTCGACCTGACCACAAAGGAGATCGTGGTGAGGATTTGCGTGCCGCTGGTTTGAGCATATACTCAAAGCAAATGCTCAAAGTAGCTCAAGGAAGGAGGCCGACATGCACGGAGACCAGTACGCCGCCAGCGTCTACGCCGCGTACGCCGTGGTGGCGATCGGACTGACCGCGTGGCTGGCCCGGACGTTGTCCCGCAACGGGGCCGTGTTCCTCCACGATGTCTTCGAGGATCGCCCGGGCCTCGCCGAGGCAGTGAACCGGCTGCTCGTAGTGGGGTTCTACATGCTGAACCTGGGGTACGCGTTCTATCTCCTGCGCGCGGGCAGAGGCCTCGATGCCTTCGAGGCGGTTCAGTTCCTCGTGAACAGGCTCGCTCTTCTGCTCGTCACTCTGGCGCTGATCCACTTCGCGAACGTGTTCGTGTTCTGGAGAATCCGAGCTCGACGGGAACAGCGTCAGCTCCCTCCGCCGGTGGCGGCCCAGATGTTGATCCCCCCACCGGCACCGTCTGTCCAGGAATGACGAGGGAAGGGCGATGAACAGGCTCACCATCCTGTACGACGAGTCATGCGCCTTCTGCCGGCGGTGCCGGGACTGGCTGCTGCTCCAGCCCTGCTTCGTCGAGGTCGAGCTGCTCCCGGCAGGGTCGGGGGAAGCCCGAGCCAGATTCGGCAACGTCCCGTGGCTGGGCCGGGACCTGGTGGCCGTCGACGACCGCGGCCGGGTCTGGGCCGGCCCAGCTGCCTTCATCACCTGCCTCTGGGCGACCGTACGATACCGGCCCTGGGCCTACCGCCTGGCCAGTCCCACGCTGGCGCCGCTGGCCGAGCGGTTCTTCATGGTGGTGACGAAGCGACGCGACCGGTTTGGAGTCTGGCTCGGTCGCGACGATCCGGAGTGCTCGTGGTGTGACCGGATGAGGATCGATTTCGGGTCGCCATGAGGCTCCAGTGAGGGAAAGGCGCCGCGACCGGAGCTCGGACACTCGCGAGCGCCTCATGCAGGCCGCCGTGGAGACCCTTGGCGAGGAGGGCATCGCCGGAACGACGGCTCGGGCCATCGCGGAGCGTGGAGGCTTCAACCAGGCGCTGATCTTCTACCACTTCGGGTCCGTTCCAAATCTCCTCATCGAGGCCTTCCGGCAGACAACCGTGGCCCAGGTGGCGAGATACCGTGCGGCCGCAACCGAGGTGTCGTCGCTGCAGGACCTGGTGGCGATCGCTCGCCGCCTTCACGCCGAAGACCTCGAGACAGGGGTGGTCACGGCGGTCACCCAGCTCATGGCGGCTGCCTCCGACCAGGAGACGGGGGGAGCCATCCTCGATCGTTTCGAGGAATGGATCGGTTTGGTTCAGGAGGCTCTGGCCCGAGCTGTTGCGGGAAGCCCCCTCGCCTCTCTGGTGCCCGCCCGAGAGGCTGCGTACGCCGTCTCAGCGCTGTTCCTGGGGATCGAGTTGATGTCGCGGCTGGATCCAGAGCGGTCCGAGGCTGAAGCTGTATTCTCCATGATGGCCAACCTCGCTCGAATCATCGAAGAGGTGGCGCCGGCGATGCTCCCCAAGGGATGACGCCCTTTCGAGGCCGGCTTCCTCCGGGCGTCGGCCGTTCGCCGTGCAGGCTCATTCAAGCCCAGCGGCCGCCCCGCCCGTAGTACTCGCAAGACCTCCCCCGGAGCGTCGAGAGGACGCACGGGGAGTCGGGGAAGGCCAAGTGGGATTCGAGGAAGCTCTACTCCGCGTCGCTCAGTGGGTGGATCTGGGAGCCGTTCTGATCGCCGCGGGTGCAGGCATCTTCTTCCTCGTCGTTTGGAAAGGGTCTTCCACTTCGCCGAGACCGGATTCGGTCGAGGCCATGTTCATGAGCCGATGGAGACGCATGGTAATCGTGTCGTGGATCGCCGCTGTGTTGGGATCGATGCCCTTGGTGATTCGGGCAGATTCACCCGGGAAAGAAGGGCTGCGCCTGGGGCTTCTTCTGATCGGTGGGCTCACCTGGCTGGTCGCGGGACCGGGCGGGTGGTCTCCAGCGGTGCGGCATTCGAGCGATCCGGCGAAACACGCCCGAGGCCGACAGGGTGACCCCGTGCCGCTGCTCTCATGGATGCTGGCAGTGGGGGCCTTGTCGGCCCTTCTCCTCAGCGCCGCGCTCAGCGGGCATGCTCGAGGGAGTTCATTGCCATTCCCCAACCTGCTCGTGGCCCTGATCCATGTCACGGCGGCGGCTGCTTGGGTCGGCGGTCTGGTCTCGCTGGTCGCGCTGGCATTTCCCGCGATGCGAGACCAGGCGGAAACTGATCGGGCCGCCCTCCTCGTCCCTGTAGTGGCCCGGTTCTCCGATGTGGCCGTCTGGGCGGTCTTCGCGATCGTTGCCAGCGGCACGTATTCGGCGTGGATGGAGATCCGGGGCCTCCACGCCGTCACCGCCTCGACCTACGGGCTGGTGTTCCTGGCCAAACTGGCGGCCTTCGTGCCTGTTCTCGCGCTCGGAGGGGTCAACAACCGATGGACCAAGCCGCGCCTGATGAGAGCCGTTCGAGGACAGGCTGCTGCGGGGTCATCTCTCCGGTTGCTCCGGCGGCTGATCGCCCTGGAGATCGCTCTGATCGCGGTCGTGCTCGGATTGACCGTGTTCCTGTTGCAGCTGTCCCCGCCGGCACTCGCCGGAGGCTCTTCGTAGTACCCGATGAGCTAGCTCGGCTTCCGAGCGACGGCGAGGAGGTGCGCGCTCAGGCCGAGCAGGGACGCTTCTTGCTCGACGGCGCGCGCGGCCCGCAGCACGTGCTCCCGTGACCGCGGATCGTCCCACAGCTCGGGCAACAGCGACCCTGGACCCTCCACGCCGAACAGTGCTTCGAGTGTCAGGCCGGCATCCTC
>DASXTW010000062.1:0-3505 GCA_036505215.1 Actinomycetota bacterium
GGAGAAATCCATCCAGGACGAGGTGATCGACGTTCCGCCGATCGGGGCGGGAGAAGCCCTGGTCATGGTCATGGCCGCCGGGGTCAACTTCAACAATGTGTGGGCGGCTCGGGGGGTCCCCATCGACGTCACGAAGACGCAGGCACGATGGGGCGAGCCGACCGACTTCCACATCGTCGGTTCGGACGCGTCCGGTCTGGTCACCGCGGTCGGCGATGGCGTGTCCAACCTCGCGGTCGGTGACCGCGTCGTCGTGCATGCCGGCCAGTGGGATGCCGACGACCCGTGGGTGCTCGAGGGGAAGGACCCGGGCCTCGCCGCGAGCTTTCGGGTGTGGGGCTACGACACCTGCTGGGGATCGTTCGCCCAGTTCACCAAGGTCCAGGCCCACCAGTGTCTGCCGAAGGCTGCCGGGCTTTCGTGGGAGGAGGCGGCCGCTCCCACGCTCACGGGCTCAACCGCGTACCGGATGCTGCACGGCTGGCCGCCGCACACGGTCGAGGAGGGGGACGTCGTGTTGGTGTGGGGCGGGTCGGGCGGCCTCGGCTCGCTGGCCATCCAGCTCGTCACACTCGCAGGCGGCAAGGCGGTGGCTGTGGTCTCCTCGGAGGAGAAGGGGGAGTACTGCAAGAGCCTTGGCGCGGTCGGCTACGTGAATCGGTCGAACTTCAGCCACTGGGGCGTTCCACCCCGGTGGGACTCGCCGGAGTGGAAGGAATGGTTCGACGGGGCCAAAGCCTTCGGGAAGGCGGTCTGGGACGTTCTAGGCGAGCGGCGTAGCCCGCGGATTGTGTTCGAGCATCCGGCTCAGGACACCGTCCCCACTTCGATCTTCGTGTGCGACCGGGGCGGCATGGTCGTGATCTGCGCCGGCACGAGCGGGTACGACACCATGGTGGACGTCCGGTACCTGTGGTACTTGCAGAAGCGGTATCAAGGTTCCCACCTGTTCAACGACGAGCAGGCCGCCGCGTTCAACGATCTGGTCCGTGGCGGGCAGATCCAGACCACGCTCGGCCACACCTATGCGTACGAGGACACGGGCCATGTCCACCAGTTGATGGCCGACGGCAAGCTCCCCGAGGGCAACGTGGCGGTCCTGGTCAACGCGCCGTCAACCGGTTTGACCGACCTGCCCTAACGGCGTTCCTGGACCAGCTCGACCAGGACGCCGCCCATTCCCGCCGGGTGGATGAACGCGATCGTGGTGTCCCGGGAGCCGGAGCGGGGCGACTCGTCGACGAGGGGAACCCCCGCTGCGCGCAATATCTGGAGGGTGGCCGCGACGTCATCGACCCCGAGCCCCAGATGGTGCAGGCCCGGACCGCGCTTGGCCAGGAATCGTCCTACGGGTGTGTCTGGGCCGAGCGCGCCGACCAGCTGGATACGCGAATGGCCCACCTCGAATAGCACCTCTTCGACGCCCTGCGACTCCACGACGTCTCGATGGGCAGGCTCCAACCCGAGCGTACGGCGGTAGAGCTCCACCGCCGCGTCGAGGTCCTCGACCGCGATCCCCACGTGGTCGATCCCGTTCAGCATGACCGGCTCACCGCCTCCGCTCCGACGCGGCCTGGAGCCGTCGGGCGGCCCGAGGGGAATCTGCGTGTTCCTGGCCACGGGCGTCCTCGAGTCGAAGCGAGCAGGCACCATATCCGTTCGGCCCGGATCCCGGCACGGAGATGCGTAAGCCCTTCGACGGCCAGGTAGGGCAAAGGACGGATGCACATCCTGGGGGGCCTTCGTACGATACTCGGGGCCAGGCGTCGGCCAAGAAGGGGATGCTCGGGATGAAGGAACGATCGGTCGCAGCTTCGCTCGAGGGGTCGCAGATCCTGCGCGCGGGAAAGGCGGACGTCTTCCGGATCCGGGAGCGAACCCGTCGAAAGCGCGTGCGGCGGATGATCGTGATCCTGGGAGCTGTCGACGCGTACCTCTGGTACCGCTACCTCAGCGACAACCCCTTGAAGCTCCCGAGCCTGGGTCCGAACTGGTTCCTGTTCCTGCCGGTGTTCCTGATCTTCATCGCCATCTTCCTGATGATGGCCATGCCGTTCCTCAGCGGGCGCTCGCCTCACCTCGTGGTCCGACCTGAGGAGATCGAGGTCGGCCTGACCGAGGTCCGTGGACTCGATGGCCAGGTTGACGAGGTCGTGCGGACCCTCGACGTGTTCCTGGGCTACGCCACCTTCCGCGACGAGTTGGGAGGCAACCCCCGGCGGGGGATCCTGTTCGAGGGGCCGCCGGGGACGGGCAAGACGTACCTGGCCAAAGCCATGGCCAAGCAGGCCGGGGTGCCGTTCCTGTTCATCTCTGCACCAGCGTTCCAGTCGATGTGGTTCGGGATGACCGGCTCTCGCATCCGATCCTTCTTCAAGCGGCTCCGCAAGCTGGCGCGCAAGGAGGGTGGGGCGATCGGCTTCATCGAGGAGATCGACGCCATCGGGGGCGATCGGGGTGGGTTCTCGGCCTCCCCCGATCCGACGGGCCTGGGCCGCGCAACCAACCGGATGATCGGTCCCGGCGGCTCGGGGATGGTGAACGAGCTGCTCGTCCAGATGCAGTCGTTCGACACACCCCCGTTCCTCAAGCGCGTGAAGGGGAGCGCGATCGAATGGATCAATGGCTTCCTCCCGCCTCAGCATCGGTTCGCCGCGGGGAAGCCCGGCTACAACAACATCCTGTTGATCGCCGCGACCAACCGCTCCGATCACCTGGACCCGGCGCTCCTTCGGCCGGGTCGGTTCGACCGAAGGCTCTATTTCGACCTGCCGACGAAGCAAGGCCGTCGTGACCTGGTCGACTTCTTCATGGATCGGAAGGCTCACCATTCGCAGATGGACAGCGATTCGGCTCGCGAGCGTCTGGCCCACGACACGTTCGGCTACACACCGGTCATGATCGAGCACCTCTTCGATGAATCCCTCCTGATTGCCCTCCGGGAGGGGCGGCGCCAGATGAACGTCGACGACGTGTATGAGGCGAAACTCACGGAAGAGATCGGCATCAAACAGCCGGTCACCTACACGGACGGCGAGCGGGTTGCGGTGGCAACGCACGAGGCCGGGCACGCCACCGTGGCGTATTTCTTCGGCAAGGGCCGACGGCTGGAGGTCCTGTCGATCATCAAGCGGCGCCAGTCCCTCGGGCTGCTGGCCCACGGGGATGAGGAGGAGCGCTTCACCAGGTCCCGCTCGGAGATCGAGGCCCACGTGGCCATCGCGCTCGGTGGCCTGGTCTCGGAAGAGCTCTTCTTGGGTGAGTCCGGAACCGGCCCGGCCTCGGACCTGGCCGGGGCGACGCAGCTCGCCGCCCAGATGGTCGGTTCGTTCGGGATGGCCGGCTCGCTCATCTCCTACGACGCCATCGCCGAGGGTCCCATCGGGAGCAAGAACCTGGTGGGCAAGGTCCTGGCCGATAGGGACGGCAAGGCACGGGTCGAGGACATCCTCGCGGAACAGAGGGTGCGCGTTTCGGCGGTGCTCGACGAGAACCGCGACGTGGT
>DASXTW010000063.1:0-4859 GCA_036505215.1 Actinomycetota bacterium
AGCGACGGGCAAGAAGGGTGCGGGCGCCATCACTGGGGCGCGCATCTCTGTGCCCCGCAAGGGGCAAGCACCGCGGCAGGAACAAGCCCCGGATCCTGCTCTTTAGCTCGAGGCAGCCCGCACCCACGCCCCATCGTGAAAGAGAGGAGCCGGGATGTCCAGGCGGACTTGACTTTCATCCGTAGTGAGCGGCGTAGGTCCGAAGCACCCGCTCGAGATGGCGGCGGCCGAGCACGAGCATCCAGTCCAGGCACTCGGTCCGGACCGTTCCCACCCACCGTTCGGCGAACGCGTTCGCCTTCGGGGCCCGGATCGGGGTTCTGACGATGCTCACGCCTTTGGTCCGGAAAACCTCGTCGAAGGGGCCGGTGTACTTGGCGTCCCGGTCGTGGATCAGGAACCTCGGGGACCGCCCTTCCTCCTGGAAAGCCATGGCCAGGTTCTGGGCCTGCTGGCTGACCCAGGATGACTCGGGGTTCGACGCCGAATCAGCACCTCGGCCCAGCGAGCTTCCACCAGTGCTATCGAGGCCGACCCAGCAATTTCGCCCAGGATGGAACCCGACGCGGACACCCTCCGTCTTCCGAGGGGTGATACGTTCGATCCTTCGGATGGTCGCGGGGCGCTGTGGGTTCCTGACCCCTTGATTGAGGTCCGCCTACGGCAATTGCAGGTTGTAGCCTGCGACAACGAGGTGTAAGAGAAAGGCGCCGAAGGACGACAGGCGAGGAGGCGGTGCAACTGTGAAGGCGTCACGCCGTTGGATTTGGTTCGTGTTCACCATCGTGGCCGTCCTGTTGCCGCCTGCGGTGCCGGCAGGAGCAGCGACGGCTGACCTCTCGCTCTCCAAGGTCGACTCGCCCGATCCCGTGGTCGCCGGGTCGAACATCACCTACACGATCAATGTCACCAATGCCGGGCCAGGTGCCGCGTCGAGTGTCTCCCTTTCGGACACGACGCCGGTGGGCACCACTTTCGTCTCGGTGACGCCTGGGGCCGGATGGACCTGCCCGCCGCTACCCGTAGGGGGAACGGGCACGCTCGTCTGCACCGATCCCTCGGTCCCCGTCGGGACGAGCACGATCACCTTGGTCCTGAACGTGGCCGCCGCCACCCCGAACGGCACGATCATCACCAACACGGCGACCGTGACCTCTCTAGATGACCCAGTCACCGCCAACAACTCGGCAACCGCCGCGACCACCGTGAGCTCCGGGGCGAACCTCCTGGTTCTAAAGTCCGACTCCCCGGACCCGGTGGCGGTGGGAGGCAACATCACCTACACCCTCACCGTTCGAAACGACGGGCCGCTGGCCGCGACGTCGATCAGTCTGAGCGACGTGATCCCGGCCAACACGACCTTCGTCTTGGTCACGCCTGCGGCGGGGTGGAGCTGTCCGCCGCTCGCCGTTGGAGGAACGGGAACCCAGACCTGCACGATCGCGACGCTGGCGCCATCGAGCTCCGCGTCGTTCACTCTGCTCGTGAAGGTCAACCCGGGAACGCCGAGCGGAACCGTGATCACGAATAGGGCAACGGTGTCCTCGGGGACGGCGGATCCCAACCCCGCGAACAACACGGCGACCGCGACCACGGTGGTGGGAACCGCGGCCGAGCTCTGCGCAAGGGCCGGGGCGATCACCGGGACCAATGCCTCCGAGACCCTGAACGGTACCTCCGGCGATGACATCATCTGCGGAGGCAACGGGCGCGACACGATCAACGGCCGCGGTGGGAACGACGTGATCTTCGGACAGAACGGCAGGGACGTGCTGAACGGCGACGAGGGCAACGACTCGATCATGGGTGGCAACGGAAAGGACCAGATGACCGGTGGTCCGGGCATCGACGCGCTGCGAGGAGGAAATGGCTCCGACTTCCTCAATGCACAGGACGGTGCCCCCGTCGACTCGATCGTCGGTGGTCTCGGGCAGGACACATGCCTGACCGACACGGGGGACATCACCGAGGGATGCCCGTGACTCGAGCTTGCCTACCCAAGTACAGAGAGCATCTTACCGTCGGATAACAGGGCGCTGGCTGGCGGGGTCGCCGTACGACCTCGATGGCTCCCGGCTGCGAGCTAGGAGGCGTTCGTTCACTGGCTCACGGGATTCATCCGGCACGGACTGGTGGACCGATCCCCGCTCGATTTCCAGGATGACCTGTCGGGAGGGGCGTGGCCAGCATTCGGCCTACCGACCGCGATGAGTTTCGCGGCGCCTCCAGGTCAACAGGGAAGCCGAACAGGAGGATGGCATGAGCCAAACCGCGAGACCAGGAGGAAGTGGACCAGCTTAGGAGCGGCTCCAGCGGACATGGCCCCGCTGTGGCTGCCTCAAAGACAAGAACGGGATATGGTGCAAGGTCGCCCCGACATCTGTGGGCCAGGTTGCCGAAGGATGGGGAACCAAGGGGAGCGGACATGGCGGCTATGTTGCAATGAGGCAGAAGAAACATCGAGACGCTGGGCAGTTGTTCAACCAGGGGTAGTCGTCCACTGGAGGGGGTTCATCGTGGCGGGGCTGATCTTCAACAGCGTGATGATCGGATCCGAGCACCCGGAGACGTTGGGTGAGTTCTACGCCGGCGTCTTCGATCGGCCGGCCGACATGAAGGAAGGTGGTTGGTACGGCTGGCAGTTCGGGGATGCGTGGCTGTCGATCGGCGAGCACTCCGAGGTGAAGGGGAAGGCCGCGGAGCCGCAGCGCGTGATCCTGAATCTCGAGACGAAAGAGGTTCAGGCCGAGTTCGACCGCATCAAGGCCGCCGGTGCGACGGTGGTCAAGGGTCCGTACGAGCTGCAGGGGGCGTGGATCGCTACGTTCGCGGATCCGGACGGGAACTACTTCCAGCTGATGTCGCCGTGGGAAGGAGCGACCGCTTCCTGACGACAGCAGTAGCCGGAACCGGTCTTGGCCATGATGGCGACCGTCCGGGCGCGACCACGCGCCTCATGCAAACCTGCCAGCCGGTCCCCCGTGGGCGGCATTGAGCGGCGACGCCAGGACGACCTGGGCGACCAGGAGAGCGGCAAACGGGATCCGTGCGCAAACTAAGCCGGATGGAGGACATCCCCCCTCCCTTCCCGTCCATATTGGGCAATCTGCTTGGCAAGGAGTATCAAAGGAGCGTGTGGGCAGTTGCACCCGGTGATCCTTTGAAGGAAGCTACGTCCAACGCCACGAGCGCGTCAAGAAGCGAACGCTCAATGTCCCTTTCGTACCTGGGAAAGCCACCGTAGGGTGTGGGGAGAAGGCTCCGTCCCAATGGGGAAGGGACGTCATCATGGCAAATTCGGTAAGCCCGCCACCCGCCGCCGGGCAAGAGGGACACCCACCGGCTCAACCCGCAAAACCACCAGCGGCCGCCACACCACCAGCGAAGCTACGACCGGCCCGCGCGTGGTACTGGGTGGCCCTGGTGGTGTTCCTCGCCGGGGTCGGCTGGCTGATTGGGGGCCTGTACACGCTCGGCGGGCGGGTCGAGTCGTTCCAGCGGGTGGCACTTCCGGGGGAGGGTGAGGTCAGCCTGGACCACAGCGGGAGCTATGTGATCTATTACGAAGGAGCCGGGGCTGCGGCCGGGAACGTCCCCGCCTTCAATGTCAACGTGAAACCACTCTCGGTATCCGCCGCGGTACAGGGCCTCGAGGCGTATACGGGGTCGCTCACCTACAGCTTCGGCTCCCGGGAGGGGCGCGCAGTCCTCACCCTGCAGGTTGCCAGCCCCGGCAGGTTCCTGATCGAGGCGCCGGGTGCGCCCGCGATGCCAGGTGGGAGCGCTCTGGCGGTCGGCTCCAGTATCGCGGGGAGCATCGTGGGCATTGCCCTGCCTGGCGCGGTGCTCATGGTGGTGGCGGTCGGTGGGGCCATCGCGGTCGCCCTCGTCCGGCGCTCACGGGCCAAGCGCGCCCGGTTGCCAGCACCGTCCCCATAACGCCTGAAAGGCACAGAGAGCTCTGATCGTTGCCGCGGCCAGGGCGTTCGTAGGATCGGCCCTCCTTCTCAGAGGAGGTCCGGTCCTTGCTCTTCGCTCTCGTGTATCTCGTGCTGCGCCGTCTGGTCCGGCTGGTCGTCGGCCCCTCCGACGATCTGGGCGCCGACGTCGAGCTGATAGTCCTTCGCCACCAGCTGAAGGTCCTGAAGCGCCAGGTAGGAAGGCCCCGTCTTCGCCGCCGTGACCGGTTGTTCATGGCGGCGCTTAGCAGAGCCCTTCCCCGAGCTCGGTGGTCGTCGTTCCTGCTCAGCCCTCAGACCCTCCTTCGCTGGCATCGAGAGCTGGTGCGAAGGAAGTGGACGTTCGGCCGAAGGTCGGTTGGCGGCAGGCCACCGATCAGTCAGGAGGTCCGGGACCTCATCCTGCGGATAGGACGGGAGAACCCGAGGTGGGGATGCCTCAGGATCCGGGGCGAGCTCGCCAAGATCGGGGTGAGCGTCTCGGCGACGAAGATCCGAACACTCCTGCGCGCGCACGGCCCTCAGCCCGGCTCCCCGCCGAGCCGGTCCCACCTGGAGGGAGTTCCTCCGGCTCCAGGCTCGAGGAATCCTGGCCATCGACTTCTTCACTGTCGAAACGATCCTGCTTCGGACCTTGTACGTGCTGTTCGTCATCGAGATCGGGTCCAGGCGGGTGCATGTCCTCGGCGTCACCAGGAACCCCGGCTCAGTGTGGGTCACCCAGCAGGCCCGGAACCTGGCGGTGGGGGAGGAGCTTGCAGGGATCCGGTTCCTGATCCGGGACCGGGACTACAAGTTCTCCGGTCCCTTCGATGAGGTGTTCCGAACCGAGGGCGTGAAGGTCATCAAGACCCCGATTCGAGCACCACGAGCAAACGCGTTCGCCGAGCGGTGGGTCCG
>DASXTW010000064.1:0-7221 GCA_036505215.1 Actinomycetota bacterium
TCGCCCCTCATCGCGTTCGTTATCCTCTTCGTCCTTCGGTCCGTGTTCTGCTAGCCCTGGGGGAAGGCATGAGGAAGAAGAAGCAGGCTACGCAGGAGGCAGGGTTCACCGCCCCGGCGACGCGGCCGCGACTGACGCCGATCGACGTCCAACAGAAGGAGTTCCGACTGGCCTTCCGGGGCTACAACGAGCGTGACGTCGACGAGTTCCTGGATCTCGTCACCGAGGAGCTGGCCGCCTTCACCGAGGAGAACCGCCGCCTGCAGGACCAGGGGGACCCAAACGTCGCGTCGCACGAGGGCGCCGACGTGACGTGGGCCTCCCGGGAGGCCGAGGGGATCCTCGACCGGGCCCGGGCGGACGCCGCCTCCACCGTCGCGGAGGCCGAGGCGCGGGCCGCGGCCATCCTAGCCGCGGCCGGGGCGGGTCCCGCCGATCCCCGAGGGATCATCGCCCCCTACCTCAACCGGGAGCGCGAGTTCCTCCAGAGCCTGGGACAGCTGGTGCAGCAGCATGCGGACTCCGTGCGGCGGATGGTGCGGTCGGCCAAGGAGCAGGCCGGAGCGGCCCCATCCTCGGCCGGCAAGGACGTGGACGAGGGGTCCCGGGTCCGGATCGAACCGGCCGAGGCCGAGTCGGTGGCCCGGCCGGTCGAGCCGCGCGTCGAGGATGCCCGGCCCGGGCGGCATCGCTCGGTCCGCGAGCTGTTCTGGGGTGAGGAGTAATTCCAGCCGCTCTGTGGGCCATCCACCAGCAGAGACGGCGCGGACTGAGGGTGAGGGGGCGGCCCGCGTGATGTCGTCTGTGCGGGGTCCCCACCCGGGCTCGTAAATGCGCTTGAAGACGCCTGTGCTCAAATCTATGTTCGGGAGAAGCGACGGGTCTTCGGAATTCCCACTCCCCGCTGAGACCATCGGTGAACAGCCGGGGGTTTACCGGTTCTCGGTTCCTAGAGTCCTGCAGCGAAACCCGATTCCGTACCCACTTGGCGACTGAGCCCGATTCGATTCCGACGGCCTAGGCAAAGGTTGGCGCTAGACGGCTCCTCGCTCCTAGCCCTCAGTAACGATCGGACAGTCGAGGACGACCCGGGTGGGAGCGATGGTCAGCTCGCCCTTTCCGGCCAGCTCCTTGATCTGATCGTCCTTCACGAGCAGCACGGGCTTGACTCCCGACGTCCACCTCACGGCGATCTCCTGCCAAAGCGGCGAGTAGTCGGTCTCACCGGGCTCACTGCCGAAGACCATCGGCTGGTTGGGCGCGGCGAGGCCCGCGATCATGTAGAGCGACGGGAACTTTCCGGGCGGCTGCGTGGCCAGGGCCGGCGAGTAGTTGATGTGGCGCGCCGCTGCCTGGGCCTTACTGGAGACGTCGGTGCTCAGCATGGCGTCGATGTGGCCGTCGTAGTACCCGTACGTCACGGGTTGGGTGATGGTCGTGGCTGCCGGGATCGTTGCGGGAGGTGTCGCGGAAGAAGGGGCCACGGCAGGCGCCGAGGACTTCGAACAGGCTGCCGCGGCCAAGGCCACCGACGCAGCCAATGCGCTTGTCTTCACCAGCAGTGGGCGCATTATGTCCCTCCTCCCGACAGATGCTCCGTACGGAAGCGCGAGGTAATACGGGGGGAAGCAAGCGTCGGATTCCGCCCTTCAGCCGCCTGCTCGGCTCGTTAGCTGGCGCCGGCGTGGGGAGGGACAGCCACGAGGCTTCCCGTGGGGAGATTCCTACGTACTCGCTTGCAGCCCTGAGATAACCACGTTTGCCATGGCACGGGAGCTCGCCACGTCCGGGAGGTTGCCGGATCATCAGCGATCACCACTGAGTCTCCACAATTCGCCGGAAACTCGGTCTCAGTGGCCATCGAATTAGCAGGGAGGAAGTGGCCCGAGCTCTGGAGACCTGGGCACCGGTTCACGGAAAGAGACGGCCATACGTAGGCCCGTCGGCCTGGCGATCGGTGGCGTCATGTTGGTAACGCTGATTGGGGGCCCGGCAGCGGCGAACGGCCGCGCCAAGGGGATCCACCATAGGGATCCTGGCGACTTCTCTGGGCTCGCCCCTTGAGCGAAGGAGGGTGGTCGATGTCCTCACAGGACTCGTCAGCCACCGCTGGTGGTAACCATCGGGTGATGATCTCCGAGAAGGTCGCGCCGCTCCTGGTGGCGAAGTCACTAGGCGCGTTCGACCTCGTCGTCATCTTCGTGGGGATCGTCCTGTTCATCACTAACTCGGCTGGACTCCAGTTCGCCGGTCCTTCGGTCTTCATCTACTGGGCTGTCGCCATCCTTTCGTTCCTTATTACCGGCGCGTTTGTGACCGCCCAGCTCGGGCGAATGTTCCCCGAGGAGGGCTCCCTCTACGTTTGGACCCATAAGGTTCTGGGTCCCTTCTGGGGCTTCTTCGCAGGGTTCGTGGCCTGGTGGCCCGGGCCTCTCGTTATGGTGGCGGCGGGCATCCTCGTGGTCGCGTTCGTGAAGCAGGTCGCCACGTTGGCGGGTAAGTCGATCCTCACGCATAGCTGGGAGCAGGGGATCCTGATCCTCGCCGTGCTGTGGTTCGGTGCTGCCCTCTCCCTCGTGCGGTTGCGGCTCACCCAGAACTACGTCAATCTCCAGTTCTTCTTCTACGCGGCGGCGATCTTCTTGATGGGGTTGGCCGGGGTCGTGTGGCTCCTGAGAGGTCACGCCGCGGCGAACTCGTTCGCAGCGCACAATTGGAACCCGTTTCAGGGCGCGCACATCGTGCTCCGGCTGCCCGGGTACCTGACGTTCTACTCGTTCGCGGTCCTGGCATTGCTCGGGATCGAGGTGCCGCTGAACATGGGGGTCGAGATCAAGGGAGGCGAAAGCGCGATCAGAAAGTACTTGTTCTGGGGATGCGCCATCGTGATCGTCGCCTACCTGTGGACGACCTGGGGCAACATGATCTCCGTGCCGGTCTCCCAGGTGAACGGCACGACCGGGGGCGCACAGGGGGTGCGGCCATGGGCAAGGGCCTGGGGATCGTCGTGGCGCTGATCCTCACCTGGTTCTTCGTCACGGCCTCGATGGTCTACAACTACTCGTTCGCCCGGCTGCTGTTTGTCTCGGGGCTCGAGAAGCGTCTGCCACACCAGATCGGCCAAGTGAACAAGAATAGGGTGCCGGCCAACGCGGTCATGCTCCAGACGGTGCTGGCCTCGATCATCACGATTGTGATCTTTTTCATCATCGCTCAGGCCGGGCACGGCGACCCGAACACGCCGTACTTCGCGCTGCTGGCCGGACTGACCATCATCTGGTGCATCTCCACGGCGCTGCTATTCCTCGACGTGTTCTTCGCCAAGCGCGCTGACCCCCATCGGTTCGAACAGGCTCGGAGGATCCCGGTCGGTCTGCTCTACGCGTGCGGGCCGGTGGGCTTCCTGGCGAACATCGCCGCCGTGTTGTTGATCTTCACGGGCACCTGGTACCCGATCGGGTTCAAGACGCTCGCCAAGTGGAATACGTGGCTGCTGGTTATCACTGCCGTCTCGGTCGTCGCCGGGGTGTCGATCTATGCCAAATCGGAGCGGGCCAGGCGAGGCAAGACAGACGCCCAGCTCCTCGCGGAAGCAGGGACGCCGCTTGCCGCGGTCGGTGGCGAATAGCGGACGGACGCGAGGTAGGCCATGACGGAGCGGTTCCGCCTAATGAACGACCGCGCCGGATGGTCGAGGAAATGACGCGATAGCCCACGCACCGAGAAGTCCACGGCTTTCGCCGGTGCGCGCGTGAACTCGGTCCGCGGTCTCGCAGCCGGGGAGCGTTAGGTATCGAAGTACTCGTCAACCCGGCAGACGATTGCAGGGCCTGGCGGCCTTTCAAAAGCTTCGCGAGTTCGGGCTGATCAGTACTTGTAGCACCGCCTTCCGAGACTCGCCTGCGTCCGCTCCGAACGGGCGTCGGCCTGGATGACCAGCACGGCGCACACCGGCTTGCGAGCGAGGAACCCACCGCTGAAGGCGGTCCACGGACCCTGCGAACTGGGAGGGCACGGCTGCACCAGGATTGCGCTCTCCCCCTCCCCCAGCGAGGAGGTGCTCGGGACCGGAACGGCTGCGAAGTCGAGGGAGTAGCGGCCGCCGAAGGCGTGGGGAACGACCAGCTCGATCGGTTCGCCCGCTCGGACGCTGATGCCTTGGTTGAAGAAAAGGTTCCCTCGTGGCGTGCGGGGATGGGAAGGGCAGAGGAGGTCCGTGGATGCTGAGGGACCCACACCCGTCCCAGCAGGATCCGGCCAACCCCGGGTTCAGGTCCTGGATGAGGCACGCCGATCGCCTGCTCGCACGTGCGCGTCGGGATCGGAGCGGCCGAGAGTGTGGGCGAGGACCTTGACGAGTGCGGTGGTGGGACGTCACCCGTTGATGGGGAGCAGGCCACGAGGAGCCATGAGCGCGAAACCAATCTGAGCTGGGCGCTTCCTCATGTGATCACTGGCCATCAGACATACAGCCGGGGCCTGGCACCGGTTCCTTACACGTCGCTTCGCACGGAAACCTGAACCGTCAGGTAGGCGTTCATCGCCCCGGACCTCCCAGATTGCGATTCTACGAACACTCCGGGCGAGGATTGGCGCCGGACCCGAGCAGGGGCCAAACGCATGATGCTCCCGTCACGCCTTCCGAAGCGAGATGGTCACCGCCCATTCCTCGATCGAGGCTTCCTGACGGAAGTCGGCGTTGACCACCACCCCCTCGACGACGCTGAGGGCCAGGGTCTCGCCGGCGATCTCGTCACGATGCGCGGCCACCGCGCGGGCCAGATCACCACGTGTCTGGATGCCGAGCTCGATGCGATCGGTGATGTCAAGGCCGGCCCCCTTCCGGGCGTCCTGCACCAGCCGAACCAGCTCGCGAGCGAGCCCCTCCAACCGCAGTTCCTCGGTCGGCTCGAGCTCGATGGCCACGGTCAGCCCTCCCTCGGCGGCCATTCCCCAACCTCCAGCCGTCTCCTGGGTCAGGTCCACGTCGTCGGGTCCCAACGAGACCTCTCCGGAGGAGGTGGCAACCGTCACGCGCTCACCGCGGGCCAGGCTGGCCGCGAGTGAACCATCGTCGGCGGCCAGGGCCGCCGCCACCTCCTTCACCCGCGGGCCGAGCTTCGGCCCCAGGCTCCGGAAATTCGGCTTGGCCCGCCACCGGCCGAGCTGTTCGGCCGACTCGGCGAACACCACGCCCTTCACGTTCAGCTCCTGGGCAACGAGCGGGAGCAGCGGCCGAAGGGCATCGTGATCACCCGGGTAGTGCACGACGGCCTCGAGGAGTGGCTGGCGCACCTTCACCTTCGATTCGCTACGGATCCGCCGGCCGAGCTCCACGATCTGCCGGGCCGCTTGCATGGCCTCGTCCAGGGCTCGGTCGACCATCGTGTCGTCGGCCTCGGGATAGTCGGACAGGTGAACAGACTCCGGGAGGCCCCCTCGCCCGGCCGCCAGGTTCCGCCAGATCTCCTCGGAGACGAACGGTGTGAATGGAGCGAGCAGCCGAGCCACCGTGACCAGACTCTCCTGAAGCGTGACGAACGCGGCGTCGGTGTCCGCGCCGCCCGCGCCGCCCGGGTTCCAGAAGCGGCGTCGAGCCAGGCGGACGTACCAGTTCGACAGGTCGTCGACGAACCGGGCGATGCGACGGCCGGCGCCCGTGGCGTCGTAGCCGTCGAGTTCATCGCGCGCCTCATCCGCGACCTGCGAGAGCTGCGACAGGATCCATCGGTCGAGTGGCGGCCGGTCAACCGACGCGATGGCGACGTTCTCGGGCTCGAAGCCACTCGCGTTGGCGTAGGTCACGTGGAACGCGTACACGTTCCAAAGCGTCAGCAGGAACTGCCGCACCACGTCGGTCAGGATCTCGACACTGACCCGTCGGTCCGCCCACGGTGATCCGCCGGTCAGCAGATACCACCGGAGCGCATCCGCCCCCACACGGTCCATGACGTCCATGGGCTCGACGACGTTACCGAGGCTCTTCGACATCTTCCTGCCCTCGGCGTCGACGATGAGCCCCAGACACACGACGTTCCGGTAGCAGGTGGAGTCGAAGTGAAGCACGCCCTCGGCCATCAAGGTGTAGAACCACCCCCGCGTCTGGTCGATGGCCTCGGAGATGAAATCGGCGGGAAACCTTCGCTCGAACGCCTCCCGGCCCCGGCGGAGCTCCGGTTGGTAGCCCCACTGAGCGAAGGGCATGGCCCCCGAGTCGTACCACGTATCGATGACCTCGGGGACCCGGCGGGCCTCCTCACCGCATTCGGCGCAGCGCATGGTGACCTCGTCGATCGAGGGGCGGTGGGGGTCGATGCCCGTCACATCTCGACCGGACAGCTCCGACAGTTCTGTCAGCGATCCGATCGCCGTATCGTGGCCCTTCGAGCAGCGCCAGATGGGCAGGGGCGTGCCCCAGTACCGCTCCCGGGACAGCGCCCAGTCCACGTTGTTCTCCAGCCAGTCGCCGTACCGGCCGCGCTTGATGTGCTCTGGGTACCAGTTCACCGACTCGTTGACCTCGAGGAGCCGGTCCTTCACGGCCGTGGTCCGGATGTACCACGAGCTTCGGGCCATGTAGATGAGCGGCGTGCCGCACCGCCAGCACAGCGGGTACGTGTGCTCGATCGTCCCGGCCCGGACGAGGAGTCCGCGGCCTCGGAGGTCCTCGACGATCAGGGGATCCGCGTCCTTGAAGAACGCCCCTCGGACGAACGCCGGCGCATCGTCGGTGAACCGCCCCTCGCCGTCGAGGGGCTTGAATGTCGGCCAGCCCTCACGGCGCCCGATCTCCAGGTCCTCCGGGCCGAATGCAGGAGCCAGATGGACCACGCCCGTTCCCTCCTCGAGCGAGACGAAGTCTTCGACCACCACCCGGTGCGCGCCTTCGACATTGGGGTACAGCGGCTCGTAGACGGACCCCACCAGACGCTCGCCGGGGAGCGTCCGCCTGACCCGCCAGCCGCCCGCCTCCGTGGCCCAGCCGGGGTCGTTGGTGAGTGCGCGGAACGCCACCTCGGCCAGGATCAGCCGGTCCCCGCCGGCATCGAGTTCGACGTACGCGGCGTGTGGCTTGACCGCTACGCCGGTGTTGGAGATCAGCGTCCACGGCGTGGTCGTCCATCCGAGCATCGACGCCCCGATCAGGTCCGGGTCGGTGGCCTCCTCGATCCTGAACTTCACGTAGACGCTCGGGTCCTCGACCTGCTCGTAACCCATCGC
>DASXTW010000065.1:0-12658 GCA_036505215.1 Actinomycetota bacterium
CCGAGAGCCGGACCCCCGGGACGGACGATGTAGCGGGCCGTATTCGTGTAGGAAGCTGCCGCCGTCCGTTCGCCCGGGTCCACCACCGACACGACGTAGGCCTGCCGGGCCGGCACGTCCATCTGGCTGATGGCGAACCTCGCCAACAGCATGGCGATGGCCAGCGGCAAGTTCGGCATGAACGGGACCAGGATCAGCAGGATGTTCGATGGCAGATGGGTGAATACCATCGTGTTGAGCAGCCCGATCCGGTTCGCCAGCCAGCCAGCGGCGATCGAGGACCCGCTCTGCAGCAGACCCACCACGAAGAACACCAGGCCCAACGTCTCCGTGGATGCTCCGAACTTCCGCTGGAACCAGAAGACTATGAACGAGGACACCACGAACCCGCCCCCGAACGAGTCGATGGCGAACAGTCCGGCCAGGCCGGCCACTCGCCGCTTGGACCTGACCAGAGGGAACTTGCGCTCGGCCGTGAGCTCCTCGCCCGCCTCCATCTGCGGGGAGAGCCTCGAAGCCAGGAACGCGCAGGCCATCCCCACCACCGGGTAGGCCAGAAGGAACCGCTGGCTGGCCGGCACAGCGGGCAAGAATCGCCGGAAGAAGTCCGGCCCTCCCGCAGCGAGGGACCCCATCGAGCCGGCCAGGAAGGCCACGGCGTTGTATCGGGCGAAGGCGCTGTTCCGCTCCAGAGGCGTCCGGGCAGCCTGGGGGATCATCGCCTGCTCCAAAGAGGTGATGGGTCCCGACTCGTTGGCCTCCACGGAGATGGTTCCACTGAGCGCGGCGATCACCAGGGCCGGCAGCCAGCGGGTCAGCGCGAAGACCGTGCCCGCCACTCCCATCAGCACGAACAGGCCTCCGTACAGCCGTCGCCTTCCGATTCTGTCCCCGCGGGTCCCCACGGCGACCGAGGTGATGGCGAACCCCGCCAGCATGGCCGTGAACACCAGCCCGACCTTGGCGTCCGAGTACCCCGCCTTGGCCAGCGAGGCCCCGATGAGGACGCTCCCGAACCCGTACAGGAGGGCGCGCAGCGCCTGCACCGCGAAGATCGTCCGGATGTCCCGGCGCCCGGCTTCAGCGTCGGTCTCCGCGATGGGTGGAGGCGCTGGCTGGCTCACGAGGGAACCATAATGACCTCATGCCCGACTCTGAGGCGGCACCAGCATTCGAGATCCTCGAGCACACGGCCGACATCGGGCTTAGAGCGCGCGGCCGATCTCTGGAGGAGCTTTGCAAGAACGCCGCCTGGGGCCTCGCCGAGATCCTCGATGTCGCCCGTCCCGCTCAAGTCATCGGGGCCGCGGCTGTTGACGCCGCCACCCCCGCTCGCTCGCCTTCGGCTCGATCGCGGGGGGCCCCCGGCGGCTACGCGCCGCGGCCTCAACGGATCGTGCTGGGGCAAGCCGACATCGAGGCGCTCCTTGTCGACTGGATGAACGAACTCATTCTGCTTACCGAAGATGGCAAAGCCTGTCTCGCCGATGTGCAGGTCGATGCTGTGGGGGAGGATGGTCTGCGTGCTCGCGTTGAGCTCACTGATTGCGGGAATGCTCCCGAGGGCACTGAGCTGAAAGCGGCCACGTACCATCAACTCTCCGTCCGGCAGGCCGCCGACGGTTGGGTCGCGGTCGTGTACTTCGACGTGTAAGGCTGGAGCGATGGAACCCGAACGCATCGACGACTTCACCTGGCGGATCCCGGTCGGCACGGTCGAGGGGATGCGCGTTCCGGGCGTGGTCTTCGCCACGAAGGATCTGATGGACAAGGCGGTCGAAGACCGGGCCGTCGAGCAGGTGGCGAACGTGGCCACCCTTCCCGGCGTGGTGAAGGCCTCCTACGCCATGCCGGACATCCACTGGGGATACGGCTTTCCCATCGGAGGAGTGGCGGCGACCGACATCGAGGCAGGCGGAGTGGTGTCGCCTGGAGGGGTCGGCTTCGACATCTCGTGTGGAGTCCGGCTGATCCGCTCGAATCTGGAGTGGGATCGAGACGTCAAGCCAAGGATCCGCGACCTCACCACGACGCTCGGCCGCCGAGTCCCCCGCGGCACGGGCAAGGGCGGTCGACTGGCCCTCTCCGGAAAGGAGATGGAGCGGGTTCTCTCCGAGGGCGTCGGCTTCCCCATCAGCATGGGCATCGGGACCGAAGAGGACGCCGAGCTGTGCGAGGACGAGGGGGTCCTGGATTGGGCCAGGCCGGAGTTCGTGTCGAACCGGGCCAAGGAGCGAGCGGCGAGCCAGCTCGGCAGTTTGGGTGCGGGGAACCATTTCCTGGAGGTCCAGGTGATGGAAGAGATCCAAGACCAGAAGGCGGCCGAGACGATGGGGCTGGCCGTCGGTCAGGTCTGTGTGATGCTCCATTCGGGCTCTCGGGGGCTGGGCCACCAGGTCTGTACCGACCACCTGAAGCTGGTCGACCGGACCAGCCGAGAGCTGGGGATCGAGGTCCCCGACCGGCAGCTGGCGTGCGTCCCCGTGGAACACGAGGTGGCCGAGCGGTACCTCGGGGCTATGGCTGCCGCCGCCAACTTCGCCCGGGCGAATCGTCACACATTGACCCACGCTATCCGGGAGTCGTTCGCCGAGGTCTTCGGAGTCTCAGTCCAGGCCCTGGAGATGTCGATGGTCTACGACGTGGCGCACAACCTGGCGAAGATCGAGGAATACGAGGTGGAGGGGCGGGTACGTAAGCTGTGCGTGCACCGAAAGGGAGCCACGAGGGCATTCGGGCCCGGTCATCCGGAGATCCCGGACCGGTACCGAGCGATCGGGCAGCCTGTGATCATCCCCGGAAGCATGGGAAGCGCTTCGTACGTGCTGGTTGGAACCAGAGAGGCGGGAGTGAAGTCTTTCTCCTCGACGTGTCACGGCGCCGGGCGGGCGATGTCCAGGACGAAGGCGAAGAAGGTCATGGATGGAGTGGAATTGGTCCGGAAGCTCGAAGGCCAGGGGATTGCGGTCGCAGTTTCTCGACCGAGGTTGCTTGCCGAAGAGGCTCCGTACGCGTACAAAGACGTATCCCAGGTGGTACGAGCGTGTGAGGGGGCGGGTCTCTCTGGCACAGTGGCCAGGCTGCGCCCCGTGGGGGTCGTGAAGGGATGAGAGCAGTCGTCGAGACCGAGGCGGCCGCACGTCGCGGTGAGGAGCGGACCGCCGCCCGCCGGACGAAGGTGGTCATCCGGAGGGTGGACCCGTGGTCCATCCTCAAATTCTCCCTGCTCTTCTACTTCTGCCTCATGCTCGTCTTCCTGTTCGCCCTCCTCATCCTGTACTGGCTTCTCGGCGTCACCGGGGTGCTCGACTCGGCCGCCAGGGTCCTGTCCGACGTGGGGTTCGGGGGCGACGCGGGCTTCGAGTTCCACGGCTATTGGATCTTCTCCCGCCTGTTCCTGATGGGACTCGCCGGGGTCATCGTGTGGTCGCTCGTCAACGTGCTGATCTCGGTCCTGTACAACCTGATCTCGGACGTGGTGGGCGGGGTCCAGGTAACGCTGGCCGAGCGACGCTAGATCCGGTTAGAGCGGTGCCCTTCGCTTGTTGCCACCTCGCGAGCGCGCGCGTACGCTTGGCCGGCGAGCGAGGCTCGCCATGACGGGCCTCATTGGGGCCTGTAGCTCAGGTGGTTAGAGCGCATCCCTGATAAGGATGAGGCCGATGGTTCGAGTCCATCCAGGCCCACCGGACTTGTGAGGAGGGAACATGGGGGAGGGAAAGAAAGGCGGGAAGATCAGGAAGTTTTTCCTGTTCGCCTTCTTCGCCGGGCTGATCACCGCCGCGGTGCAGTTCTTCAAGAAGCGCCGCGGGGCCGGCTCGGACGAGAGCGAGTGGCAGGAGCTTCCTCCTCCCGGTAGCTGAAGGCGGCAAACGCACCGATTTGACAGGGCCTCCCGTCGGGGGGCCCTGTGGTCGTACTCAACCACCCCTTCCTGGCGGCCGACATAAGGAGCGAGTCGTCTGCGAGGGAGGGGCTTTTCCGTGAAAGGGTTCAGGGTCGAGCAGGGCGATGTGCTCCTGTCGGTCCAGATGGTCCTCACCCGCGAGGAGGAAGGTCGACGGCGCCTCCTTGCCGAAAGGGCTGCACCGAGGGCTGCTCAGCCAGGGGGTGTCGCTCGCCCAGCGGCGGGGCCGACGCAGCGACCTGTGGCAACGCCCGCTCCAAGCGTCCCGCAGCCGCCGATCCGGCCGTTGCAAGCGGCACCTCCGGCGCGGCCGGCGATCGCTGCTCCAGCCCCCGCCCGGAACCGGAACCGCCCCACCGGTGCGCCGGTCATGGTTGATCCCGTGACCGGGATCGGGACGATCCACGCCCTTCGTCGCGACCTCATGCTCGAGCAGGCCTTGCCGGCGGCGAGCCGGCGGGCGCCGGCCGTGGTAGCCGTGGAGATCGCCTCCCTGGACCAGATCCGCGTGGACATGGGCGCCGAGGCCGGCGATCACCTGCTGAAGTCCCTGGTGGAGGTCGCTCCGTTCGCCCTGCGGACCCAGGACCGCATCTACCGGTCGGGCAAGAACCAGCTCACTTTGCTGCTTCCAGGGACCGACGGCGCCGGCGCGGAGAGTGCGCGGAGCGCCCTGGAGACCGCCTTGCACCGCCGCCTCGCCGGGCGCGGGTACCCGGAGGTGCGCCTCGCTGCGAGGAAGCTCGACGTGGTCGCCCTGGCCAGCTGATCTCTGGGTCGACAAACACCTCCAACCTCGGCCGGAAGGCCACCAACCCGGTCCTAGCAGGATGGTTGCCAACGGGCCCGAGTCGTCGCACCATTGGTGGCACGGGAGAAAGGAGGTGGTCCAGCTTGCATAAACAGCACGCGACCCCCGAGGTGACTGGCTGCTAGCCGTCCCTCGGCGGGCCGGGGCTGACCGCCCCGCCCGTCCGCCGGTGGAGCCGAGAGGCAGCGAACGGTTCGCCTCCTGACAGGCCGGCAGAGTCCAACCAGATCACCGCACCCGCGGGTCCCGGGCTGGTCGACCGGGCGAAGCCGCCGAAGGTGAGAGCTGGAGGCGGTGGAAGAACTCGCGAGTCAGGGTACGGCAACCAATGAGGGGCCGGGCTTTCGCCCGGCCCCTCGTGTGCTGCCTAGACTTCGTTCACCGTGGAACGTGCCAAGGCCGCGTGGCAAGCAGCGCTGGAGGCTGCCGAGTCCGCCGGTGTTTCGCTCGGCCCGATCCACGGGATGTCGGGTGCCGAACGAGTCTCGGACGTCGTGGAGGCCCTGTGGGGGCCGGGACAGCTTCCCCCATCGTTGGTCCGGGCCTTCGACCACGCCGGGACCGTCATCCTTGGCGCAGAGGAGGCTGGTGAGCTGGTGGGGTTCGTCCTGGGGTTCCCCGGCCTCGACGAAGGTCTGCACATGCATTCGCACATGCTCGGCGTGCTTTCGAAGTGGCAGTCTCGAGGAGTCGGATACGCGCTGAAACTTGGGCAGCGAGCCGCGTGCCTGGACCGGGGGATCCAAGAGGCCAGGTGGACCTACGACCCCCTGGTAGCTCGGAACGCCTGGTTCAACGTCATGAAGTTGGGAGTGGTGGCGACGAGGCTCCTCCGCGGCTTCTATGGACAGATGGACGACGAGATCAACCGCGGGGACCGAAGCGACCGCTTCGAGGTTCGGTGGCGGCTGGAGTCCGATCGGGTCCGTCGGGCTCTTCTGGGCGAATCGCCGGTGCCTTCTGCAGGCCCCATCCTGCTCGACGCCGAGGGCGATGCCCACGCTCCGGTTCCCAGGGAAACAGGTGCTGCTCCCGAACCCGGTGCCGTGATCCGCGTTCCCCTCGACTACCACGAGATGCGCCGGCGAGACCCAGCCCTCGGCACGGCTTGGCGGGACGCCTCGGCGCGGACGTTCGAGGCATGCTTCCAGTCCGGGCTGGTGGCCGCATGGATCTCCCGTGATGGCCGGTACGTCTTCGAGCCCGCGAAGGAGGCGCTGAAGTGAACGCGCGGGGGAAGGACATGACGGGCTTTCTCGTTCGAGGGATCGAGCTCCGCGAGGTCTCCCTTCCGCTCGTCCGTCCGTTCCGCACGAGCTTCGGCGAGGAGCGAGAGAAGCGGGCCATCCTGGTTCGAGCCGTCCTGTCGACCGATGTGGGAGATGTCCAGGGGTGGGGTGAGTGCGTCGCTTCGCCCGATCCCCTTTACTCCGAAGAATGGCTGGAGGGCTCCTGGCTCGTCCTGGTGAAGTACCTCTGCCCCGCGCTCCTGGGAGCCGGGCCGTTCGACGATCCGTCCCGGATCGAGCAGGGGCTGAACGCCATCCGTGGACACCCGATGGCCAAGGCGGCCGTGTCGGCAGCGGTCCTCGACGCGTGGCTCCGGGCCCGGGGCGAGGGCCTGGCCGGCTTCCTCGGCGGGGTGCGGGACCGGATCCCCTGCGGGGTCAGTGTAGGGATCGCCCCCACGGTCGAGAGCTTGCTCGAGGAGATCCAAGGATATCTGGACCAGGGGTACCAGAGGATCAAGCTGAAGATCGAGCCCGGGCGGGACCTTTCGGTGGTGGCCGCGGTGCGCGCGGCTCTGCCCGAGACCCCGTTGTCCGTCGACGCGAACGCCGCCTACAACCTGTCTTCGGTCTCCTTGTTCGAGGCGCTCGACGAGCTCGACCTGCTCATGATCGAGCAGCCACTGGGGCACGACGACTTCGTGGATCACGCTCGGCTTCAGCACCGCATCCGGACCCCGATATGCCTGGACGAGTCCATTGGCTCGGAGCACGACGCTGCGCTGGCGATCCAATTGGGTGCGTGCCGCGTGATCAACATCAAGCCTGGTCGGGTGGGGGGTGTGTTGGAGGCGAAGCGGGTGCACGACATCGCCTCGAAGAGCGATATCCCCGTTTGGATCGGGGGGATGCTCGAGACAGGGGTGGGCAGGGCGGCCAACCTGGCCCTGGCCGCACTTCCCGGGGTGCGGTTCCCCGGTGATACCAGCGCCAGCGACCGGTACTTCCCAGAGGACCTGACCGAGCCGTTCGTGCTGGCCCCCGACGGCACGATGGCCGTGCCCACCGGCCCGGGCATCGGTGTGGAACCTCGTCCCGATCGGCTCCAGGCATGCACGGAACGAGTCGAATCGATGCACCGGGGCTAGGCGAGATCTCGCCTGCCGATCTCGGATTGGAGAACCTGTGGCGAGCAGGTGAACTTTCCGCCTCCGGGGCAGACTGCGGAGGGAAGGTGGTGCTACAAGTAGGCTCATGATCACAACGGCGGTGACTCGCTGGAGGACGCCGCCGGTGGCGGCGATCGGTGCTCTCGTTCTGGTGGGAGTGGCCGCGTCGGTGGCGGCCCGGCCTTCTTCCGCGCCATCCCTTCCGCCGATCTCATCGGAGCGGCTGATCGCCTCCACGCTCGGCGCTCTCGCCCAGGACGGGCCTGTCGCGGGCCGTCTGACTGCGCATCTCGACCTGGGGCTGCCGGCCATCCCGAACGAGGGTCCCGGCGCCGCTGTATCTGGTGCCGCGGGTTTCCTGGCCTCTCTCACCGGCAACCATCGGTTGCGCCTGTGGAGCTCCGCTGACGGCTTCCGATCGGCCGACCTGCTCCAAGCGTCGGAGCGAGCGATCTTCGTATCGCGGACCGACGCGTGGGCATGGGACTTCGACTCGTTCACCGCCTACCACCTGGGCCGTCCCCAGAGCGGTCGTGGGCTCGAGCACGAGGGAGACCGACCGGGACTGGACCTCATCGACCCGCTCGCGCTGGCCCGAAAGGCGCTGGAGGCGATCACGCCCTCGACACAAGTGGTCGTCACAGGGACGACGAGGGTGGCTGGAAGGGACGCCTACGTCCTGGGATTGGAACCCCGAACTTCCGAGACGCTGGTGGGAAGGATCGAGGTCGCCGTCGATGCCGAGCGCCGGATCCCGCTCCACGTGGCGGTGATACCGCGCGGCAGGACGGCCGCGGCGATCTCGGTGGGGTTCACCTCGATCTCATTCGCTTCGATCGATCCGTCTGTGTACAGGTTCACGCCTCCGCCGGGCGCCACGGTGCGGGATCTGTCGCGCGAGCTCGGCGGAAAGAGAAAGGGCGCGGAGCAGGGGTCCGAATACTCGGTGCGCGATGAGCACGTCTCGAACGGCGCGTTTGGCCAGGCCCCGGCCCGGTTGTTCGGCCACGACTGGACGACCGTCGTGGCCCTGCGGACTCCGTCCATGGCGACCCTGCGAGGGTCGGAGACGGGCTTCGACCCGACCTCCCTGCTTCCGCTGTCCGGTCCCCTGCTGTCGGTTCGGTTGGTCGACCACCGCGACCACGGGTGGCTGGTGTACGGCCTGGTTCCCCAGTCGGCGCTGGTCGCGGCCGCTCGGGAGCTTCCCTGAACGCGATCGTCGCTCGCGGCCTGACCAAGCGGTACGGCCAGCTCGCGGCCGTGGACGCGCTCGACCTCACGATCGAGCCGGGGGTGTTGTACGGGTTCCTCGGGCCGAACGGGGCGGGCAAGACCACCACCATCCGGATGATGCTAGGGCTGATCTTCCCCACGACCGGAGAGGTGGACATCCTGGGCGAGCCCATCTTTGGGGGAACACCGGGCCAGCGAGCATCGGCGGTGCGCCGGGTGGGCGCCATGATCGAGGAGCCCGCATTCTGGAAGTACTTGTCGGGCCGGAAGAACCTCGAGTACTTCGCGCGCACGGCCGGCCCCGCCGCGGACCGTGGCAGGCGGCTTGGACGGATCGATGATGTGATACGTGTCGCCGGGCTGGATCAGGCGATGAACAAGAAGGTGAAGGCGTACAGCCAGGGCATGCGCCAGAGGCTGGGGATCGCCCTGGCCCTGTTGGGTTCGCCCGAGCTGCTCGTGCTCGACGAGCCGACGAACGGCCTGGACCCGCAGGGGATGCGGGAGGTTCGGTTGCTCCTTCGGCGTCTCGCCGACGACGGCACCACCGTCTTCGTGTCGAGCCACCTGCTGGCCGAGGTCGAAGCGATGTGCGACAGGGTCGGCGTGCTGGCCAGGGGGAAGCTCGTGGCGGAGGGCCCTCCGTCGAAGCTCCGGGCCAGCTCCGACGTCGTTCGTGTCGAGGTCGACGACACTGACCGTGCCCGGGCGATCCTCGCGGGCGTGGAAGGCGTGGCTCTGGATGGCGGGGAGACCTCGCCCGGCACGCTCCGGCTGCGGCTGGCCGTGCCGACGGCGGCCGCGGCGGTGAACGCGGCCCTGGTCTCGGGGGGCGTCGCGGTGAGCGCGTTGGTGCCGGAGCACGAGAGCCTGGAGGACGTCTTCGTGAGCCTGGTGGAGGGCGCCGATGTTCCGCGTTGAGATCGGCAAGTCGCTGCACCGGATGCGGACCTGGGTCTTTGCGACAGGGCTGACGGGGCTGGCCGTCCTGCCCGTGGTGGTGCTGGCCACCTCGGACGAGGCGGGCGGAGGACCGCTGTTTTTCGACCTGATCAGGCGCAATGGGCTGTTCGCCTCTCTGACGATTCTCGCGTTGATCCAGCCCTTCTTCCTCCCGCTGGGGACCTCGATCCTGTCGGGCGAGGCCGTGGCCGGTGAGGCGTCCGGGGGCACGCTGCGCTACCTGGTGGTCCGGCCGGTCGGGCGGGTCCGCCTGATCGTGTCGAAGTATCTGGCCGTGATGACCGAGGTGGCCGCGGCCATCGCCTGGGTGATGGTGATCGCCCTGGTGGCCGGGGCCATCGCTTTCGGTTATGGGCCGTTGCCGACGCTGTCCGGGACCACCCTGACGGTGGGGCAGGGGCTGGTGCGGATCGTGGCGGTCGGTGCCTACGTGCTCTGCGGGATGGCCGGGCTGGCAGCGGTGGGGATGTTCATCTCGACGCTCACTTCATCCGGCGTCGGGGCAGCCGGGGCGACGATGGCCATCGCCATCGGCAGCCAGATCGTGGACAGCCTTCCCGCCGTGAGGTCGATCCATCCGTATCTGATCAGCCATGACTGGTTCGCTTTCGCGGACCTGTTCCGCTCGCCCGTGGAATGGGGAGGGATGGCCCACGGGCTGCTGCTCGACGCGGCCTATCTGGTCGTGTTTCTGGGAGCGGCGGTCGCGGTGTTCAGCCGCAAGGACGTGGTTTCCTAACTGCTTACGGCATCGCCACCTGTGGACGATATCCTTGGTTAACGCCGGGGGTGTAGCTCAGCGGTAGAGCGCTTGCTTTGCAAGCAAGAAGTCGAGGGTTCGACTCCCTCCACCTCCACAAAGGCCCGGCAGGTCAGAACGGTATGCGAGGTATCTGTGGTGGGTGGTGGCTACCGAAGTGGCTCCGCCGCTAGGAGTCCGCACAGATCTGTCGCGCAAGGCGAGAGCGTGACCCGAGAGCTCGGCTCGCTGGCTAGGCGGTAACCCTCGGCCGGCTGCTGGGACGTTCGACGCTGGCGAACAATGGGTGCAGCCCGAACCACTTCGGGAAGGAGCGCACGAGTTGCCGGCGGCCTTCGAGTTCGATGTCGCGAGTGCTGAGCGCCGCGGCCAGGCCGAGGTCTCCCATCCACACAGCGGTCAGCGTCTTCGGATCGCTGCTGACGGTGATGTCGACGCCGAACCCGGGGTCGCTCAGACACAGATCCGCCTCGGGGAGTACGAGCCAGAAGTTGCGCAGCTTCTCGGGGGCCCCGCGGAACCGGAAATGGATCACGGTGCGGCCCGCGGGCAGTGCGTCGCCCTTGACGGTGGTTCGCACCCACCACATCAGCAGCCCGGTATCTGGTGTCTCCTCGAAGATCGGGCGTCTCAGCCAACGCTCGCTCCAGATGCCTATCTGAGCGACGACCGGCCCGAGCTCCTGCCCGGCGGGAGTCAGGTGGTATTCGCTGCCCTTGCCGTCCGGGCGCTGTCGGCGGTCAATGATTCCCGCACGCTCGAGCTGGCGCAGGCGCTTGGTGAGCAGCGAGGAGGACATCAGCGGGACTCCGCGCTGGATGTCGTTGAAGCGGCGGCTGCCGGTGAGCGCCAGCTCGCGGATCACGAGCGGCGTCCAGCGCTCGGTGAGAACCTCGGCCGCCTGTGCGACTGGGCAGAACTGGCCGTAGTCCGTCATGGCCGGAGTATCCACACGCCGCCGGCCGGGCGCAACTGCAGATTTTGCAGTTGAACGCGAACTCCGGGCGCGATGAAGTTGCCGCAACGAGGCACTCGGCAGGGGGCCGAGGCCGGGCGAAGGGAGGGGTCATGTACGTCTTTACGATTCACTCGGTTTCCGACCCGGAAGCGTTCTGGGGCGGGAAGCTGGACCTGCCGGAAGGAACCGAGCAGCCGATCGCGTGGCCGAGCTCTGACGGCACCCGAGGCGTATGCGTCTTCAAGTCCGATTCCCTCGACACGGTGAGAAACCTCGTCGACGGCGCAACGGGAAAGATCAGCAAGAACGAGTTCTACGCGATCAACGAGGGCGGCGCGCTAGGCTTGCCCGTCTAGGAACTCATCCATCACCGCATCGCGTCGAAGGCCCTCCGGTGGGGGGGCCTTCGGCGTTTTCAAGTCGATCGTCGTTGCTGTGGATGCGCCGAGCTGATACTCGCCAGCGCAAGACCCTCCTCGAAGTACAGCATTGAGTTGACCAAGGAGCTTCGAATAGCGTCCCGTCACCTCCACGAGAAACCCAGGTCGGCAACCCTCAGGATTCAACGCGATTGACGCACAAATCTAAGCGGGCGATAGTCACGCTGCCATGCGGTTTGGAGCCATTCTGCCGGTCCCGGGCCCGGCGTCTCCCGATGAGGTGCTGGCCTTCGCGACCGCTGTCGAGGAGTTGGGCTATCACTCCGTTTGGATGAATACGCGCGTGGTGCGGCCCGTAGAGATGAGGGACCGTCATCCCTACAGGCCCGACGGAAAACCGCCATGGCCGCCGACCGTCAGTTGGCCCGATGCTTTCGTCGTCTTCTCCTTCATCGCTGCTCACACACGACGGATCCGCTTCGGCCCTGCCGTTGTTCCGTTGATCAACACTCACCCCCTGATCCTGGCCAAGCAGGCGGCGACCCTCGATGTCTACTCAGGTGGGCGACTGGAGCTGGGCTTGGGGGCGGGTGGCTACTCGAAGAGGCCGCCGCTCTGGGGCATCCCACAGACCATCGGTCGGCGCGCCTGCGCGAGGCCATCGACATCCTGCGCCTCGCCTGGTCGCGTGACACGTTCTCCTACTCTGGAAGGCACTGGGTCATCCCCGACGTCGGCCTGCATCCTCACCCAGCGCAGGGCGAGCGGATTCCGCTGTGGATCGGCGGCCACGGCCAACACGCACTTGAGATCGCCGCCGACGCTGGCTGCGGAGTTTTCCTCTGGGGTGGCTACCCTCCCGACAAGGTGGCCGACTACGTGGTCCGCGTCCGCACCATCAATCCCGAGGTGCCTGTTGCGACGTTGGTCTATCTCACGGACGACGAAGACCGATGGAGCAAGATCGTCTTAGGGATGGAGGAAGCAGGCGCCAACCTGCTGGTCATCAGCGGCCGTTTCGAAACCGACGAAGAATACCTCGACGCGGTCCGTCGCTTCGGGGAACACCTTATAGCGCCCCCGGCGTAGCGCCCCGGAACCTGGCCAGCCACTGATCTCGAGTCAGGGGAGGAGAATCAGGAGTCTCTTCACATCCTCGAGGACCGTGCGCCAGTTTGAATATCGTCCCCTCAGGTCCACTGCCAACGGCTGGAGCGCTGTTTGGGCTTGTCGCAAGCCATCTCC
>DASXTW010000066.1:0-22827 GCA_036505215.1 Actinomycetota bacterium
AGCGGTCTCCCGACGATCGGCCTCCGGGACGTCCACCGGTGGCACGTCGAGCTCGGGCAGCGTCCACGCCCGCCGCCCAGGCCGCGACCGCTCCTTGAGGGTCCGCCCGCCGAGGTCCGGCCCACGACTGCGCACGGGAGCGCCGGTCATGAGAGCGCCTCCCCGAACGCCTTCACCAGGCGGTCGATCTCCTCGCGGGTGCGGCGCTCGGTGACCGCGACCAGCAGCGCCTCCCTGCCGACCACCGGGCCCACCAGGAACCCCGAGTCGAGCAGACCGCGCTGTACCTCCCTCGGGTCGCCGGGAGTGCGCACGGCGAACTCCTTGAACGACTCCACCCCCGGCCACATTAGCTCGGCGGGGGTGAGGTCCGAGATCCGCTCGGCCGCATATCTGGCCTTGGCCACGCACTGCCGCCCGAGCTCCTCCAATCCATGCGGACCGAGCCACCCGAGGTACACCGTCGCCGCCACGGCCATCAGCGTCTGGTTGGTGCAGATGTTCGAGGTGGCTCTCTCCCGCCGGATGTGTTGCTCTCGAGCCTGGAGGGTCAGGACGAACCCTCGCCGCCCCTCGACGTCCGTGGTCTCCCCGACGATGCGCCCGGGCATCCGCCGGAGATCCTGGGTCCGAGCCGCGATCACGCCGAGGTACGGGCCGCCGTAGCTCAAGTGGTTGCCCAGGACCTGTCCCTCGGCCACGGCGATGTCGGCTCCGAGCTCGCCCGGTGGCGCGAGGACCCCGAGCGACAACGGGTCGAACACCTGGATTGCCCTCGCACCCGCCTCCCGGGCCGCCCGAAACACCTCCCGGGGCCGATCGATGCTGCCGTAGAAGTTCGGGTGCTGCACGACGACCGCGGCCACGTCTTCGCCGACTTCGGGGACGCGGGTCCTGCCGTCATCGGAGGAGATCGTTTCCACGGTGAAGTGCTTGCCGGCGCCGTACGTCGCCAGCGTCTTCACATACCTGTGGTCGAGTGCATCCGAGACGAGGACGCGAGAGCGTCCCGTGGCCCCGGTGGCCATGTGCAGGGCTTCCACCAACGCGGTGGGCCCGTCGTACAGCGACGCGTTGGAGACCTCCAGGCCGGTCAGCTCGCAGATCATCGACTGGTACTCGAACAGGGCCTGGAGCACCCCTTGGGAGAGCTCCGGCTGGTAGGGCGTGTACGAGGTGTACAGCTCGGACCGACCAGCCAGGGCCCACACCACCGCTGGGACGTAGTGGTCGTAGGCGCCGCCTCCGGCGAACGACACGAGATCGTCCACGTGTCGATTCCGTCCGGCCAGCCGGCGAAGCTCCGCCATCAGCTCCATCTCGGAGAGGCCCTCGGGGATCGCCAGCTCGCGATCGAGGGTCAGACCCGAGGGGATGTGGGCGAACAGGTCGTCCAGAGAAGAAAGCCCGCAGGCGGCAAGCATCGCCTGTACGTCGTCGTCGGTGTGGGGTGCGAACCGCACGGGGGTCAGTCTAACCGTCGGGCTCGGAAATCCCGATTCAGAGCCGCCCCTCTAGCCCGCTTCCCTCTGGTCGTCCAGCCCGTACTTCATGACCAGCGAGAGGTAGTCGCGCTGGTAGAAGATCTTGCACCGCACATCGGGATACAGCTCCCGGAGCCGCCGGACCTTGCGATTCTTCTTCGTCACGAGCTTCTGGTTCAGGGTGGTGATCTCGATGTACAGGGCGTAGGCGGGCAGGTAGAAGTCGGGCGTGAACCGCTGGGTCACGCTGCCGTCCTTGTCCCGTTCCAGATCGAAGGACGTCGGCTCGTATTGCCACTCGATCTGATAGAAGTCGAGCAGCCGCGCGAACTGACGCTCGCTGGCATGCGCGAACTGCACCGTGTCGCTTGGGAGGGGCTGCGAAGAGCGAGAGGAACGCCTGGGGGTCAAGCGCCTCCTGCCCGGGCCATCGAGGCCGGCCGGGCGCCCTTCTTACGCCCAACCGAAGTCGACAGATCGTCCCACACCTTGTCCAGGGCGATGGCGAAGACGCCCTGGCCTCGCTTCACCAGGTCGATGATCTCGTCCTCTGACTGGGCAGCATAGACCCGCACCCCGTCGGACATAAGCGTGACACTGGTCGGCTCCGTCCCCAGATGCTTGCGGAGGAAGACAACCGCCTTGCGGATCTGCTGCAGGGAGATGCCGGTGTCCAGCAGGCTCTTGATCGTGCGGAGCTGCACCAGATCCTGGAAGGAGTAGAGGCGCTGAGTCCCCGAGCCGCCGGCATCGCGGACGCTGGGCGTGACCAGCCCAGTCCTGGCCCAGTAATCGAGCTGCCGATAGGAGATGCCGACCAGCCGGCACACTTCGGGGACTCGATAGCCTTCTGATTCCGCCATGACAGCTCCGTAATTACGAAGACGTAAGGAAGGCTATCACGGGTGCTCGAACTGTCAACGACGCCGGGAAGCCGCCACGATGAGTCAGTTGATTCGGTGACTGCTAGGCGAAGTCCTCGGGAGTCACCTGGTCGAGGAACTCGCGGAACTTCTCGACCTCCTGCTCCTCGTCGTCCTTGATCACGATCGAGGCCTCGGAGAGGACCTCCTCGTTGGCGAAGATGGGGACGTTCACCCTGACGGCCAAGGCGATGGCGTCGCTCGGGCGAGACGACACCTCGTAGCGGGATCCGTTCTGCTGAAGCTGAATGGTGGCGTAGAAGGTCCCTTCGCGCAGCTCCGTGATGACGATCCTCTCGACGCGAACGCCCACTTCCTCGAGCACGTTCTTGAGCAGGTCGTGGGTCATCGGTCTGGCTGTGACGATGCCCTGGAGGGCGAACGCGATGGCGGTGGCTTCCATCGCCCCGATCCAGATCGGGAGGTAGCGCTCGCCCTCGCGCTCGCGGAGCAGCACGATCGGCTGGTTGGTGGGGAGCTCCACCCGCACGCCTACCAGGTTCAATTCGATCATCGGCTCTCCGAACTCACTGTACCCACAGCGCTACAGACCGGCAACAGGGGGGAACCCCGGAAACCTCACTGCGATTCCTGGAGTCTCCCTGCGGCGGGCGACGGATGCTTTCCGAGGAATCCCAGCAGGGCGTTGGGGTCGGCGGCCAGCGTGCTCTGGTCGTCCACGGCCAGGATGGTTCGGATGTTTCGGTATCTCTCGCCGTGGTCCAGTCCATAGCCGACCACGAAGCGGTCCGGACAATCGAACCCCCTGTACTTGATGTCCAGGGGGGCGATACGGCGAGCGCTCTTGTCAAGCAGCGTGCATACCTCGAGCGAGGCCGGCTGGCGAGCGCGCAGGGTCGCCAGCAGGTAGGAAAGGGTCAGGCCGGTGTCGATGATGTCTTCGACCACGATGACGTCGGCGCCGCCGATGTCCTGATCGAGGTCCTTGAGTATCCGGACCACTCCCCCGGTGGCCTCGGACCCGGCGCCGTACGAGGAGATCGACATGAAGTCCACGCGCAGGGGCAGGTCGATCTCCCGGAACAGATCGGCCAGGAAGACCACGGCGCCTTTGAGGATGCAGATGAGGACCGGGGAGCGGCCGGCATAGTCGTGGGTGATGGCTCGCCCGATCTCCCGGACGCGGTCCTGGATCTCCTCCTCCCTGTACAGGATGGTCGCCACGCCGGTCACCGTGCGCCGATTATAGGAAGGCGTCCAACAAGCTCTTGAGGACCGCGGCGAGGAGGCGCAGTGCAGCGGCCAGGGAACCGGTTCGCAACGGGCCCAGCTCGGGGGACGGAGAAGCCCGCGGTGTCGGCCGGAACACGGTGCGGATGGCGACGGCTTCGACTCTCCCAGCGCGTTTGCCCGCGATCACGACCAGCTCCTCCCCCACCCGTTGCCCCGCCACGACCGGCAGGAACAATCCCGTGTCCGGCAGGAACGCCCGAAAGATGTTGGGAATCTGGTCCTTGCGGACGAGCTTGATGAGCTCGTCTCCCGCCACCGCGTCGACGCGCTGCCCTTCCACGGTGACTCGCCCGAGCGTCTGGCCCCTGGCCACCAGGACCGTCTGTTGGAACGCCTCGTAGCCGAAGTTCAGCAGCGCCGCTCCGTCGTCGAACACCCCGGCGGCGTCGTCGCCCCGCGATCCGAGGGCCACGGCCACCAGCCGAACCCCTGCGCGGTCCGCGGCAGCCACAAGACAGTGTTGGGCCGGGGTGGTGAACCCTGTCTTGGCCCCGATGGCCCCCGGGTACAGCCACAAGAGGATGTTCCTGTTCTGGATGCGGCGCGCACGCCCGGACGGGGCGGGGATCTTGTGGAACTTCGTCCGAGTGATCCGGGCGAAGAGCGGCTCCATGTAGGCGGCCCTGACGACGGCAGCCACGTCCTTGGCCGTCGAGTTCCCGCGGTCCTCCAGTCCGGCGGGATCCACGAAGTGCGTTCGATGGATGCCGATCTCCTCGGCCTTGCGGTTCATCAACTCCACGAATCCAGCCACCGACCCTCCGACGTGCTCGGCGAGGGCGACAGCGGCATCGTTGGCGGACTGCATGAGGAGCGCGTACAAGAGCTGCCTGACTGAGATCCTCTCGCCCGTCACCAGGCCGAGCTGAGAAGCGCGCGTGCCGGCCGCCTTTGCGCTGACCACGACCTCCTCGCCCGGAGAGGCTTCCTCCAGCACGACCAACGCGGTCATGATCTTCGTGATGCTTGCGATGGGCCGGCGCAGATCCGCCTTCTTCGCGTAGAGCACCTGGCCGGTGCGGAGGTCTTCCAGAACCGCCGAGGGTGACGTGAGCTTCGGCGGAACGGCGGAAGGGGTGGGCGTGCGGAGGGCCGTCGGAAACGGCGACGGTGACCCGTGTGGCGGCACCGGTGTCGGCGGCGGGGTGGAGGCGACGCCGATCGAGGGAACCGTCCCCACGGCCCCGAGCAAGGCCATCGCCAGGACGGCAGCGACGAACGCCTTGGGTACAGCCGCGGGCTCCGCGGTCCGAGATCGCATCGGTTCGAACTGGGGCTAGGAGCTCTGCAGGTGCTGGCGGAGATTCGAACGAAGCAGGGCCTGCTTCAGCTTCCGGGACAGCGCTGCGAGATCAGTCAGGTTCTCGGCGGCCGCCTTGCGAGCGTCGGGATTCTTCTGCCGCAGCATGGGCATGACGATGGACTCGAAGAAGGTCGCCTCCCGCTCGGCGAAATGCCGGTACATGGTGAGGTGCCGCGGCTCGATCCCGTACTTGAAGAAGTCCTTGGCGATCGACAGCACGACGAAGTCGTCGCCGTCGTAGTACTGCTCGCCGTTCAGCCCGTGAGAGCAGAGGATCCCGAACGACTCGAGCTCGCGGATCCTGTTGCGATCGACCCCGGTGGCCGCCGAAAGCTCCTCGACCGACATGTGCAGACCCGTCGGTGGCGTGACCAGTTCGTCGTCGCCCGGCTCCGCCTCGGCGGCCTTCGCCTTCGAGCCCGGCTCCTCATCCTTCTGTTCCAGGCGGTCCTTGATGACCTTGAGAGGAAGGTACTCGTCCCTTTGCATCCGGAGGATCGTCCGCAGCCTCTGGATGTCCTGGTCGTAGAACTTGCGGTAGCCGGAGGGCGTGCGCTCCGGGTCGATCAACCCCTCGCCCTCGAGGAACCGGATCTTGGAGATGGTGATGTCCGGATACTCGGTCTTGAGCGTCACCAGGATCTCGCCGATTGACAGGTAGTTGCGCGTGGCCACCTCCTACTCCCCCGCATAGAACGTCAGCTTGAATTTCCCGATCTGGAGCTCGTCCCCGTTGACGAGCAGGGTTTCGTCGACCCGTTGTCGGTTGACGTAGGTGCCGTTGAGGCTGCCCACGTCGTGGATGTGGAACTGTCCGTCTTTGCGCCGGAACTCGGCATGCCGCCTCGAGACGGTGACATCGTCCAAGAAGATGTCGCTCTCGGGATGGCGTCCCGCCGTTGTCACGTCCTTGTCGATGAGGAACCTCGACCCTGCATTCGGCCCACGCTTCACCACAAGGAGAGCCTGCCCAGACTCCAGCTCACTCTGGGGAAGGCCAGCCTCATCCGCCCCTTCCTCTTCAAAGTCGGGTGGGGTGAAGCTGACGGTGGTCTCCTCCTGAAGGGCAGTCCCACAGTTGGCGCAGAAGTGCGCGCCCGCCGGGTTTTCGTGTCCACACCTGGTACAGACCACTCTCTTCCTCCGCTACACCTCTCCTTAGCTCAGAGGTCGACACTTGAGAGGAGAATGCAATCTACCTCAAGCTTGAAGGAAGGGTCAAGAGATCTAACTCGGTGAGGTCGAGGGTCGTGTGAAGCTTGGGCGAAGGAAGGGACCCGTAGCTACCCGGGGGTCACTCCGTCTCCCCTGATTCTCTCTCCGTGAACGAGCGGTAGGAGGCGGCGTCGAGCAGAGCTTCCACCTCCGAAGGGTCCGACACCTCGATGACGATCATCCATCCGTCACCGTACGGATCCTGGTTCACCAGTTCGGGAGCCTCGACCAAGGTTGCGTTGCGCTCGCTCACCGTGCCGCTCACGGGTGCGTACACGTCGGAGACGGACTTGGTCGATTCGACCTCTCCGAAGGGCTCGCCTGCCTTCACCTCCGTCCCGACCTCGGGGATGTCCACGTAGACCACGTCTCCCAGAGCGTCCTGGGCATAGTCGGTGATCCCAACTCGGGCTCGGTTCCCCTCAATCCGAAGCCATTCATGCTGCTCGGTGTACTTCACGTCTTCGGGAAACTCCATCTCTCCTCCCTTATCTCGGGGGCTACGCTCCCCTGTCGCTTCGCTCCTTGAGCCTCCCGAACCCCCCTGTCACTCCCCTCGACCGAACGGGTTCGGCGCTGCAGCGATCTGTTCCAACGTCCGCTCCCGGATCTCGTGCGAGGAAGGATAGCCGCGCTTGCGCCTTCCCTTTGAGATCCAGCTTTCGAGCAGCTCGTGCACCCTGTGCCCACAGCGGGGACAGTGGCCCAGTCGCGCCGACCATGGGGAGACCCCGCGATTCCCGCACTCGGGACACTCCCACAAGTGTTTGCGGCCCGACAGCTTCCCGCGCTTGGAACGCGCTTTCCCCTCGACCTCCACGATATCGAGCGCGAAGTCGACCACCGGCGCGTTCGTGATCGCCGTTCCAACACCGTAGGCATCGGCGAACAGGTTCAGGTCGAGGATGCGACGCTCGTCGAGACCCCCGGAGACGAAGATCTGCACGTCGGAGAATCCGCGCTCGTCCAGCTCCCACCGGACCTCGCGAAGGATGGCGGGAAAATTCCCCCGGCGGCTGGCCGGCGTGTCCAGGCGGACCGCCGCGAGATGCCTTCCCAGGGTAAGCGCTGCGGCGACCGCCCCGAACTTCTCGTCCTGGAAGGTGTCCACCAGGGCCACACGGGGGACCCTGCCGTCGATCACCCGGTCGAACCCACGCCACGCCCGCTCCTCTCCCAGGATCAGGATCAGGGCATGTGCCATGGTCCCCACCGGGGCGAGCCCGATCACCTCCGCGCTCTTGACCGCGGCCACGCCGTCACAGCCGCCGAGAAAGGCCGCCCGCTCGATCATCGGAGCGATGGCGGGATGCATCCGCCGGGCGCCAAACGAGTACACAGGTCGGCCGGCGGCCGCGAGCTTGCACCGAGCAGCCATCGTGGCAACGCCGCTCGCCTGGCAGATCAGGCCGAGCAGCGCAGTCTCCAGGATCCCGAAGTCGAGGTACCGCCCGGCCACCACCATCACCGGCTCTTCCGCGTAGAACACACTGCCCTCGCGCAGTGCCAGGACGTCGACTCCGCGGCCATCGGCGGTTCCCCGGCCATCCAGGAGCCACAGGACCTCGTCCAGCCCAGCGAACACAGCCCATCCCCAGTCCTCGTGCAGGGTGCTGGCCCGGATCTCCGCCACGACGTGCGGGTTCTCGCCTTCTGCGTTCAGGACCTCCTGGCCCCGAAGGAAATAGACATCGGTGACCTTGCCGGCTCGGACCTCCTCGGGCGAAGCGACGTGCAGACCGTCAGTCACCCTGCTCCTCCTCGGCACCCCGACTTCGTCGGGTTACCGACGAGCCAGGGGGTCCGCAGCTGCCTCGCTTCGCTCGTTGCCGCTACCCCCCTGGACCCCCTCACCCTTTGAGCTCCTCCACGAGGCCGGCGAACTCTTCGGCGAGGGCGTCGGCCGACTCCGGCGATCCCGCCTCGGCCCACACGCGCACCACGGGCTCCTGGGGATGCGGGATGACCAGGACCCAGTCCTCTCCGCGATAGGCCTTCACCCCGTCGATGGTCACCACCCGCTCGCCGTCCAGGCGCTCGATCAGCCGGCGCATCACCGTCCCCTTGGCCTCCCACGGAGTGTGGACATCTCGACGCGCGATGTGGGCCGGAGGGAGGTCATCGACCACGTCACGCAACGACATGGTCGCCGCGCCCAGGTACTCCAGGAGCTTCATCAGCGCCATGATCGCGTCGTAGGCCGGAAGGAACGCCGGGAAGATGTAGCCCCCGCTCTCATCTCCGGCGAAGGCTATCCCCTCGCCGTCCGCCGCCGCCATCAGGGAGGCCGGGGCGATCGGCGTCCACTGAACCTGGCCGCCGTGCTGGCGCACGATCTCCTCAGCCACGCGGGAGGTTGCCAACGGCAAGGCCACACTGGCACCCGACCCGCTCGAGGCCACCAAGGAGACGAACGCGAGCAGGGACGTCCGGCCATCGAGGATCCGGCCCGCGCCGTCGATGAGGTGGAGTCGTTCCCCCGTGGCGTCGATCAGCACGCCCAGCTCGGCCCCGCTCGAGTTGACGAGACGGGCCAGATCGCGAAGATGCTTCTCGTTCTGCTCACGGGATCGGATCAGGCGGTCTTCGTCCAAGAGCGCGTTGACCCCCAGGATCTCCCCGCGGATCCGCCCCAGGACCAGCGGTCCGGTCAAGCTCGCCGCCCCGAAGCCGTAGTCGACCACCAGCTTGGCCTCACGCTTCCGCAACGCCTCGACGTCGATGGCGTCCAACAGTCCTCTGGCGTAGTAGTCGCGCCCGCGGGCGGGAAGGTTCAGCTCGCCGATGTCGTGGTGGAACACCCTTCGCAGGTCGTCCCGGTAATAGGCGCGCTCGAGCTGTCGCTGGATGTCGGGGCCGATGTCGACCCCCCGATCGTCGAAGAACTGGATGTCGACTGAGGCGGGATCCCCGGGCGACGTCCGCACCGAGAACCCTCCTCGGGCCCTGGCCGACCTGGCGTAGAACCTTGCGACCGGAGCCGGGACGAGCTCGACGTCGTGGCAGTCCACTCCCCCGGCGTTGATCCCGGCGACCATCGAGCGCTTCAGGATGCGGGCACTCCGGGTGGGGTCCCGGGACGCCACCACGACCGAGCTCTTGGGCAGCAGGCTGGCGTAGGCGAGGGCGAGCCGGAGGGACATCTCCGGGGTGATGTCCACGTTGATCAGCCCGCTGATGCCCCGCTCGCCGAACAGAGCGCGGGCTCCCCCGGACTCCCAGACGATGGACTTGGAGACAATGGCGCCCGGATCGACCGACTTGAAGGGATAAACCTTTACTTGAGGGTTGAGGACGGCACCCTCGCCGATGTGGCACTCGTCGGCCACCACGACGCCCTCCTCGAGCCTCGCCCCGTACTTGACGTCCGAGTTCTTACCCACGACGCATCCACGCATGGTGACCGAGGGCCCCACGTAGACGTAGTCGTGGACCACGCAACGATGCAGGAAGGCACCCGACCGGACGGAGTCGCCCCGTCCCAGGACGGTGTGCTCCCGCAGGGTCGCCCCTGCCTCGACCCGGGCGTTCTCGCCCACGTACACGGGGCCGGCCACCTCGACGTCGGGGTCGAGCTCGGCCCCCTCCCCCAGCCAGACTCCCGGCTTCACCTCGAACCCTTCGATCTCCACGTCGACATCCCGGTCCAGCACGGCGCGATGAGCCTCCATGTATGCGCTGAGGTTCCCCACATCGGTCCAGTAGCGGTCGGTGACGTATCCGTAGATGGGATACCCCTTGTCGAGGAGCAATGGGAACAGGTCCTTGGAGAAGTCGAAATCCTCGCCATCCGGGATCAGCTCGAGCACCTCGTCTTCCAGCACGTAGATCCCGGTGTTGATCGTGTCGCTGAAGACATCGCCCCAGCCTGGCTTCTCCAGGAAGCGCTCGACCCGGCCTTCCTCGTTCAGGATGACGATCCCGAACTCGAGGGGATCGCGGACACGCTTGAGCGTGACGGTCACGGCGGCATCCCTGGATTCATGGAAGCGAATCAACTCGCTCAGATCCACGTCCGTGACGGAGTCCCCGGAGAGGACCAGGGTCCGGTCGTCGAGCAGGGGCCTGGCGTTCCTGACGCTGCCGGCGGTGCCCAGAGGTTCCTCCTCCGTGGCGTACGACAGCGAGACACCCAGGTCAGAGCCGTCGCCGAAGAAGTTCCGCACGATGCTGGCCAGGAACTGAACCGTGGCCACGATGTCGCAGATCCCGTGTCTCTGAGCCAATCGCAGGATGTGCTGCATCATCGGCCGGCCAATGATCGGAAGCATCGGCTTCGGCTGGTTGCTGGTGAGCGGCCGGAGCCTCGTTCCCTGGCCTCCGGCCATGACGACCGCCTTCATCCGGGGAATCATATCCGCCCGGGATTCGAGCCCATCCTGATGCTCGAGGCGATCCTCAGTCGTTCAGGTCGGGACTCGAGGCGAGGCGGCGCCCGAGCCGGCGAGGCGCACTGCCCGAACCACATCCACGGCGTACACGATGGTGGCCACGTAATAGAGAGCGATGGCAGGCACGAACACGACCCATCCGAACGTGGAAGCGAAGCGGTCGAAGACGAGCCCGAAGTTGCCCCAGGCCACGAGGGGGATGGCACACATCAGACCGAACGTGGCCGCCTTTCCGACCCATCGAACGTCCAGGCGGATCCGGTACCGGAGCAGGAGCACCACACCCGCCAGGAGGATCAGCCAGTCTCTCGCGATCACCAGAAGAGCGGCCCACAGCGGGAAGGCATCCCTCACGACAATAGCCACCAGTGCCGCGGTCAGGGCCAAGCGGTCCGCCACCGGGTCGAGGATCTTCCCCAGATTGGAGACCTGCCCCGTGTGCCTGGCGACGTAGCCGTCGATCCAGTCCGTCGCCACCACCGCGCCAAGGAGCACCAGCCCGGCAGCTTCGGTCCCGTGGTTCAGGATCAGCCCCACGAAGACGGGGATGAGCAGGATGCGAACGAGCGAGAGCAGGTTGGGGAAAGTGGCGATTCGGTCGAGCGATGTCGTCGCCCTTCTTGGCGGTTCGTCGTTCACGACCCTCCCCCTGAGGAGCGGAGCGTACCAGTCGGGCGGGCCGAACCTTGAAGCCTATGGGGAGTCCCGGCGTCCTTTCACTCGAGGCTTCTTTCCCATCAAGCTCGACTCATGCTTGATGGTTTGAGGCGGGCGTACTGGCTCCTTGTCGGGCCGGGGAGATTTGAACTCCCGACCTCTTGACCCCCAGTCAAGCGCGCTAACCAAACTGCGCCACGGCCCGATCGCCCTCGATTCTACCGGCTGGCTCGGGGCCTTTGCCGACCCTTTCTCTCTCCGAGCCTGCTCGGCCCTCTCCGCCCTCTGCGGGCCCGGAACGAAAGCCTGATCGGAACGCCTTCGAACCGGAACTCCTTGCGCAACATGTTCTCCAGGTAGCGTCGGTAGGGGGGGCCAGGGTCGCCCGCCCCGAACACCACGAAGCGGGGCGGCCCCGCCCCGACCTGGGTCCCGTAGAGGATCCGGCCGGCCTGCCTCGGCGGGGGGTAGGAGGCCTGAGCCGCTTCCAACAGGCGGTTCACCGCAGCGGTTGGGACCCGTTTGGCCCATGCTTTGTGCACCGAGAGGAGAGAAGGAAGCAGCCGGTTCACCCCCAATCCCGTCAGAGCCGAGGTCCGGACGACGGGGGTCCCCGGGAAGAGCTCGAGCGCCTCTTCCAGCTCCACGAACCGAGCGCTTCGGTCCTCGCTGGGGATGAGGTCCCACTTGTTCAGCGCCGCCACCAACCCCCTGCCGGCCTCCCCAACCCGGGCCGCCACACGCTTGTCTTCACCGGTCAACCCCTCATTCGCGTCGACCACCAGGAGGGCCACGTGGGCGGAGTCGATGGCCCTGAGCGACCGAACCACCCCGTAGTACTCCACACCCCGGGCCTTACTGGCCGCCCTGAAACCTGCGGTGTCGATGAACCGGATGGCTCTGCCGTCGATCCGGACGATGGAGTCGACGGCATCGCGGGTGGTTCCGGGCTCCTCGTGAACGATGGCTCGCTCCTCTTTGACCAGGCGATTGAACAGGGAAGACTTCCCAACGTTCGGCCTTCCCACCAGGGAGAATCGAGCCTCATCCTCGGGTTGAGGTTCGCCTTCGTGTGGGATGAGGTCGAGGATTCGGTCGAGGAGGTCCCCCGTTCCCCTGCCGTGCAGCGCCGAGACCGCGATCGGTTCCCCCAGCCCCAAGGCGTGGAACTCCGCTGCCAAGGGCTCCTGGACGTCCGAGTCCACCTTGTTCGCCACCACGAGCACGGGGCCAGGCGCCCCTCGAAACCCTCGCGCCAGTGCCTCGTCTTCGTCTGTGATCCCGGTCGTCACGTCGACCACCAGCAGCACCAGACCGGCTGTCTGGGCTGCCAGCGCCGCCTGGCGAGCCACGTCCGCCTGGATGCCCGAGGGTCTCTTGGAGACGCCCCCGGTATCGACCACGGTGAAGTGCCTCCCGCCCCACTCGACCGTCACCTCCAAGCGATCCCGAGTGACCCCCGGCATCTCGTGGGCAATCGTCTCCCTCCGCCCAAGGAGCCGATTGACCAGGGTCGACTTGCCCACGTTCTGGCGCCCCAGGACGGCGACCTTCGGGACGGGTACCGCCGTCGAGAGATCGACCCCGCTCACCGCGTCCTCCCCGAGGCTCCCGACCCGAGCCCGGCAGCTTCCGCCAGGTTGATGGCTTCGATCAGGACTTCCCGACGCGAGAGCGCCGTCGTGTCCAGGACATGGGAGTCACGGGCAGGGACGAAGGGGTTGGTTCGAGCATCGAGGGCGTCCCGCGTGGCCACTGCTTCGCCGATCCGCTCTCCCTTCCCCCGCTCGCGCTCTCGACGCCGGACCCGGACGGCCGGTTCGGCCGAGAGGAAGATCTTGAGATCTGCGTCGGGGAAGACAACGGTCCCGATATCTCTGCCCTCCATCACGCACCCGCCCACCCCGAGATGGCGCTGTTCCCTGCGCATCAGCGCCCGCACCGCGTCGTGTCGGGCCACACGGGAGACGATGGCCTCGACATCCGGCGCGTTGAGCGAGGGGGGTGGAGGCTCCCCATCGATCCACAGCTCCTCACCGGCTGATTCGGCAGAGCCCAGCGAGAACGAGATTCGCTCCGCCAAACCGGCCAGTCCTTCCCCGTCGTCCGAGTCGACCCCCTTCACGAGCGCTCGCGCAGCCAAAGCCCTGTACATCGCCCCGGTATTGATGTAGGCAAGCCCGAGGCGACGGGCCAGCTCACGGGCAAGCGTGCTCTTGCCTGCTCCTGCCGGCCCGTCGATGGCGATGACGGGCCCGCGCTTGGCTTCTACCGATGACATCCCAGCCACTCTCCGAAAAGCATGACACGCGGCAATGCTCAGCTCGGCATCTTTGGTCTGACCTGCGGCGACGTGCTTGGGCCGCCTCGGAGAGTCGAGGGTTTCACGTGGAATCGGTGGGTGAAACGCCGCCTTACAAATCTCGACCTCGACCAGAGCCTTGAGCCCGGGAGGTGCGTTCTCGACTTGACCTACGCCTCGGGCCTGGCGCTGCCTTGGCCAGCCCGCTCACCGTGTAGAGCCCAGAGACCTCATCCTGTGTGAGAGGCCTGACGCTCCCGGGAGCGACTCCCCCCATCGCGACGGGCCCGACCCTGACCCTCACCAAGCGACGCACCGGGAAGCCCAGGGCGTCCATCATCCGGCGCACCTCGCGCTTCCGGCCCTCCGCCATGACGACGGTGAGAGCCGTCTTTCCCCCCGCGCGCTGGATTCCTTCCACCCGGACGGCCCGCGCCACGCCATCCTCGAGCTCGATCCCGGCCGTGAGCTGGCGGATGGCGCCTCGGGGAACCGACCCCGCCACTTCCACCAAGTATTCCTTCTCCACACCGTGGCGGGGGTGCTGGAGCCGGTTGGCGAGGGCGCCGTCGTTGGTGAGAAGCAGCAACCCTTCGGACTCCCGATCCAGCCGCCCCACCGGGAACACGCGGGGACCCTTCGGGAGGAACCCGGCGAGCGATCTGGCTGCGTGAGGGTCGCGCAGCGTGCTCGTCACCCCCCTGGGCTTGTTCAGCGCGAAGTACCGAAGCTCGGGATGAACGGGGACGGGAACTCCATCCACGATGACCTGGTCGACCAGAGGATCGACCCGATCACCAAGCCGGGCCAACCGCCGGCCGACCCGGACTCTCCCCTGCTCGATCAGCTCCTCGGCCTTGCGGCGGGAGCCGTACCCGGCCCGGGCGAGAGTCTTCTGGAGCCGTTCCGGGCCGCCTTCGGGGGCGCGCTCAGTCCCCGACCGCCGACCGCTCGTGGTCGTCCTCCCCCAGGAGCGGGGTGATCGGGGGCAGGTTCGACAGGGAAGCCAGGCCCAGCCGCTCCAGGAACTCGGCCGTGGTGCCGTACAGAATGGCCCGCCCGGGTCCTTCGTCCCGGCCGACCTCGTGGATCAGCCTGCGGTCCGCCAGGGCCCGCAGCACCCCGTCGGAGTCGGCGCCGCGGATGCTCGAGACCTGATGCCTGGTCACGGGCTGCTTGTAGGCCACGATGGCAAGTGTCTCCAGGGAGGCCTTGGTGAGCCTGGTGTGCCGGGAGGACAGGATGAACTGCTCCACGTACGGTGCCGCAGCCGGATGGGTCACCAGCCTCCATCCCCCGGCGACCTGCTGAAGGACGATCCCCGAACCCCGGGCTACCTGCTCGGTCGCCATCTCCTGGAGCAGCTCTTCCACCTCTCTGCGGCCACGCTCGACGGCCTGGGCCAGAACGCTCGCGGTGAGCGGTTCATCCGCCAGGAACAGGATCGCCTCGAGGGCCCGCCGGACCTCGTTGGATGGGCCTTCAGTCATTCCATGTCTCCTTCAGGTGGGGAACCTGCTTGCCGGCCCCGCCTCGGCTCATCGTGCGAAGCCGTGGACGCCACGCCGAGGTCGGCCGCATGTTCGTGGGGAGGTTCAGAGACTCGAACCGTTGGACCTTGCCACCGGACCTCGATGTCGCCGAACACGTTGGCTTGAGAAAGCTCGACCTTTCCTTCACGGTAAAGCTCCAAGAGGGCCAGGAATCGCACCACAACCTCGATCCGTTCCTCACAGTCCTCCAGCAAGTCCCTGAACCGCGCGTTCTGCTTGACCGCCAGGTGCTCCTGAACGGCCCGAAGCCCCTCGGCCAGCGAGAGCCTAATGGGAGTCACGTGCGACAGGTCGAGGTCTCGAGCGGGCGCAAGCAGCGCGGCTGCGGCTTCTCTCAGGGTCTGGGGCGTGATCTTCTCCAGCAGATCCGGGTACAGGTGCGCCAGCTCAAGCGGGGGCGCGGCCGTGCGTGGCACCGAGAGCGCCGCGGCCGAGGCCAGCTCCGACAGCGCCGCCGCCACTCGCCTGAACGCCGCCAGCTCGAGGCTCCTCGCATACACCAGATCGGGCGAAGCCCCGCCCAGCAGTTCCTCCTCGGTTTCCACGGGGGCCCGAGGAAGCAACCGTCCCACTTTGAGCTCGAGCAGAGCCGCGCACACGGCAAGGAACCAGGTGGCCTCCTCCAGCGACCAGCCGTCCAACTGCTCGCTTCCGTACTCGATGAAGCGCTCGATAACGCGAGCCACCGGAACGTCGCACACGTCCATCCGCTGCTCCAGGATGAGGTCGGCCATGAGCCGGAACGGTCCGGAGAACAACGGGAGCTCGACGACGAACTCAGATGGGGATTCGCTCATCTTCCGTTGGGGCGAGGTTGGAAGGACCGAGGCCCGCCGGGCCCCGGTTCCGGCGGTGGCGTGCGACGCGGCGTTCGCTCGATGTGGGCCATCGTATCGGTGGCATGTGGGCCCTTCAAACACCGCTGCCTGGAAATGGGCTTATGCGTTCGCTAGATGCAATCGACTCCAGCGGCAAGCCCGCAGACGCCGTTCGCGATCACCCGGACGAACGAGAAGATCGGCCCGGAGAAGATGAAGAAGATCAACAGGATGAACAGGGCGCAGTACTGGTTCAAGTTCTGATAGACATCCCGGGCCCGACCCGACAGCGCCCGTGCAAGGAGATACGATCCGTCCAAGCCCGGGATCGGCACGAGCTGCGTGACCGCCATGATGACGTTGACGATCAAGCACGCTCCAACGAACCGGGCCAGCTCTCCCCCAGTGGACGCCACCGCCCGATAGATCCCTCCGAACGCAAAGCCCAGCACGACGTTCACCGCCGGGCCGGCCAGGGCGATGAGCGTGAGATGACTATCCTGTTTTCGGAGGTTCCAGGGGTTGACGGCAAAAGGCTTGCCGTAAGCGAACACCGGGAACAGTGGGCGCCCGAACAACACAGGAATCAACAGGAGTCCCGGTAGGACGAACGAGCCGAAAGGGTCAAGGTGAGGTCGAGGGTCAAGGGTGAAGCGCCTCATCATCCTGGGCGTGTAGTCTCCCAGTCGCACAGCGGTCCATGCATGGGCGTACTCGTGGGCCACAAGGGCGACGAGGAGGCCGACGACGTAATACAGAGTCGCCAGGATGCTGTCGACGCTCACCCGGCTGCTCCCTTCCGGTAGCCTGAGCCGGCGGCCTCCCCCGCGACCGTCCCGAGCCAGCCGTACAGGAGGGGCGGCGCTTCCGCCGGTTCCGCGCTGATGGTGATGGCCTTCCGCACCCGGTCCTCAGCGGCCGCCGCAGCTCCCTCCTCCCTGGCGTGGATCAGGGCGAGCGGCTGCGCTGCCTCCAAGGGATCGCCAACCTTGGGGAAGAACTCGATCCCCACGGCCGGGTCGATGGGGTCCCCCTTCTTCATCCGGCCGGCTCCCAGTGCGGCAGCGGCCCGTCCCAGGGCCTCGGCGTCCACAGTTCGCAGATAGCCGGCCTGCTCCGAAGGCACCTCTCGACTGACCGGCGCCCGCTCCAGCACTGCCCATGGATCGTCCACCACGCGCGGATCGCCTCCCTGCGCCTCCACCATGGCAGCGAACGGTTCCGCCGCGTCGCCGGAGTCGAGCACGTCGGCCACCAGCGAGAGGGCGTCATCACGAGGCGTGCCCTGCAAAGCAACCAGGGCCTCGGCAGCGAACCCGACTGCCAGGTCTCGGAGCCTCCCGCGCTCCTCTCCTTTCAGCACGCGGACGCATTCCGCGACCTCCAGGGCATTTCCGATGGCCGTCCCAAGGGGCTGCGACATGTCGGTCACCGCCGCCCGAGCAGCCCTCCCCGAGTACCGCGCCAGCTCCACGCAGGCGCTGGCCAGCTCCGCGGCGGCCTCCGGCGTTTTCATGAACGCCCCGCTCCCCGCCTTCACGTCTAGCAGGATGAGATCGGTGCCCACGGCGAGCTTCTTCGACATCACGCTCGCCGCGATGAGGGGGATGCTCGCAACCGTGGCGGTGGCGTCTCTGAGCGCGTACAGGGCTCCGTCGGCCGGAACCAGGTCCTTCGACTGCCCGGCCACCGCACACCCGACCTTCTGCACCTGGCGCTCCAACTCGTCTGGCGAAAGATCGACTCGGAAGCCGGGGATCGACTCCAGCTTGTCCAGCGTGCCCCCCGTGTGGCCCAGGCCGCGCCCCGAGAGCTTGGCCACGGCCAGGCCGAGCGAGGCGGCCAACGGGGCGAACACCAGTGTGACACCGTCACTCACACCCCCTGTCGAGTGCTTGTCCACCTTCGGCCGGCTCACCGAGGAGAGAGGCAGCGTCCTCCCCGACTCCACCATCGCCCGGGTGAGCTCGGCGGTCTCCATTGGCGTCAGGCCGTTCAGATATGCGGCCATGAGGAATGCGGCAGCCAGGTAGTCGGGGACGTCACCTCTCGAGTAGCCGAGCACGAAGGCCCGCAACTCGTCTGGCGATAACTCTCGGCCGTCCCGCTTGGAGGCGACCACGTCCCGGAAGTCCGCGTTAGACACCGTCGCCGTCTCCAAGACCGAGCTCGCCGGCGAAGCTGGTCCCTGCCAACCCTTTCACCGGCACCCCCAGAACTTCGGCCACCGTCGCTCCCACGTCACCGAACACCTGACGGATTCCAAGGTCGACGGCGGCATCCGCTCGGGCCCCCGCCACCAGGACGGGGGTGTACTCGCGGGTGTGGTCCGTGGACGTGGTGTCGGTCGGGTCGCAGCCGTGGTCCCCCGTGATCAGCATCAGCCCTTCCCCCACCGCTTCCTCGAGCTCCGGCAGCCTGCGGTCCAGGTCCTCGATGCATCGCGCATAGCCCTGCGGATCGTTGCGGTGACCGAACTTCGAGTCGAAGTCGACGAGGTTGGTGAACACCAGGGAAGCGCCGGGTCGCCGGAGGAACTCGATCGTGAGGTCGACCCCGTGGTCGTTCGAATCCGAGTAGCTGAACTCGGTGAGGCCCCGGCCGTCGAAGATGTCCCGGATCTTGCCCACCCCGTACACCCCGATGCCGGCATCCTGGATGAAGTCCAGCACGGTCCGGCCGGGGGGCGGCACCGAGTAGTCCCGTCGTTCGGGCCGGCGAAAGAACGCTCCGGGCTCACCGTCGAAGGGCCGGGCGATGACCCTGCCCACCCGGTGCTCGCCGTCGAGGATCCCCCGCGCGATCTTGCACCACTCGTACAACTGTTCCAGAGGTACCGTGCGGACGTGGCAGGCCACCTGGAACACGGAGTCGGCGCTCGTGTACACGATGGGCCGTCCAGAGTGGAGATGCTCCTCGCCGAGCTCCGCGATGATCTCGGTGCCCGAGGCCGGCCTGTTGCCCAGGACCTCCCGGCCGACCGCTCGTTCGAAGGGCTCGATCACCTCGGGCGGGAACCCCTTCGGATAGGTCGGGAAGGGCCGGTCCAGGACGATCCCGGAGATCTCCCAGTGACCGGTGATGGTGTCCTTCCCGGCCGACCGTTCCTGCTGCTTTCCGTGGGCGGTGCCATGATCTCCTCCCGGTGGTACGCCCTCGACTTCCGTCAGGCTTCCCAGGCCCAGCCTGGCCAGGTTCGGCGCGTTGAGCCCGCCGACCGACGAAGCGACGTGCCCGATCGTGTCCGAGCCCGTGTCGCCGTAGGCGGCGGCGTCCGGAGCTTCGCCCACCCCGAACGAATCGCACACGAGGAGTAGCACCCGGTCGACGCGCCCGGGCGACCGGCCTTCGCCTTCCGGCATCTCAGGCGCCCTTCCGCCGAGCCTGGGCAACCACCGGACCGGCCCTCGGGAACCTGGCTCGTGGGTGGGCCGAGAAGTACTCCTCGCGCAGGCGCTCCCCCGTCACCAGCGTGTAGATCTGGGTCGTGGCGAGCGTGGCGTGGCCAAGCAGCTCCTGGACCACGCGAACGTCCGCTCCCCCTTCCAGTAGATGGGTGGCGAAGGAATGGCGCAGGGTATGGGGGGTGACGCGCTTGGTCAGGCCCGCACCGGTGGCCGCTCCCTTGAGCACTCGGGTGGCTCCCTGACGAGTCAGCCGGCCGCCTCGCTGATTCAGGAAGAGAGCGGCACCGGATCTCGATGCGGCCAGGGCCGGCCGGGCCCGCGTCAGGTAGCTCTTCAGCGCAGCGACGGCGTATCGGCCCAGAGGAACGATGCGCTCCTTGCTTCCTTTCCCCATCACCCGGACGCTGCCTTCGTCCAGGTCCACCTCGTCGACGTCGAGGCCCACCAGCTCGGAGATGCGGAGGCCAGCCCCGTACAACGTCTCCAGGATCGCCCGATCCCGGATGCCCGGCGGATCGGCCTCGCTCGGAAAGGCCAGGAGCGTCTGGACCTCACCCAGCGAGAGCGGCCGGGGCAACGTGCGAGGCACCTTCGGCCGGACCACGCCTTCGGATGGATTGGCGGAGGCATCGCCTTCGCGCAGGAGGAACAGATGGAACATCCGAACCGCCGCCAGGGCCCTGGCCACCGAGGACGGGCGGTAACACCGGCCCTCGACGTATTCGCTCCCGGCCAGGAAGGCGACGAAGCCCGAGACAGTCGGCTCGTCGGCGAGCGTGGCGTCGGCCAGGCCCTTCGACTGGAGAAACCGGGCATATCTGGCCAGGTCCCGGCCATACGCGTCGAGCGTGTTCTTGGCGAGGCCCCGCTCCACGGCGAGGTGATCGAGGAACCTCGAGATCTGGCTCGCGACGGCGTCTCTCGGCACCGGCCGGGCCTTCAGTCCGATACGCCCGGGATCGCCGCGGACACAGGCACCCATTCCATGTCGTGGGCCTCTCCGACTGCCTCGTTGGTGAGCGCGCCCCCGTACGTGTTGAGGCCGGCGGCGAGCGCGGGATCGGCGCGGAGGCCGTCCTCCAAGCCCGCATCGGCGATCGAGATCGCGTACGGCAAAGTCACGTTCGTCAACGCGTACGTGGACGTGTTGGGAACGGCGCCCGGCATGTTGCCCACGCAGTAGTGAACCACCTCGTGCACGATGTACGTGGGGTCGGAATGCGTGGTCATCCGCGAGGTCTCCACAGATCCGCCCTGGTCGATGGAGATGTCGATGATCACGGAGCCCGGCCGCATCGACGCGACCATCTCCTCGGTGACGAGCTTGGGAGCCTTGGCACCGGGGATCAGGACGGTCCCGATGAGCACGTCGGCTTCGCGGACCCGCTGCTCGAGGGTCAGCCGGTCGGACATCAGGGTCATGATGCGGCCCTTGTGGATCTGGTCAATGAACCTCAGCTTGTCCAGGCTCTTGTCGACCACGATCACCTCGGCCTCCATGCCGGCGGCGATCCAGGCGGCGTTCCCCCCGGCCACCCCAGCCCCGAGCACCAGGACCTTGCCCGGACGAACTCCCGACACGCCGCCCAGCAGGATCCCCCTGCCCCCGTACTCCTTCTCCTGAAGCCGCGCGCCCACATGCGGGGCCATGCGCCCGGCGATCTCGCTCATCGGCGCCAGAAGCGGGAGCCGTCCGTCCGAGAGCTGAACGGTTTCATAGGCGACGCCGGAGACCTTTCGCTGAAGGAGGATTTCGGTGAGCTCCCTGCTGGCCGCCAGGTGGAGGTAGGTGAACAGGATCTGGCCCTCCTGGAGGAGGTCGTACTCCTCAGGGACCGGTTCCTTCACCTTGAGTACCATATCGGCCTGCCGCCAGACCTCGTCGGCGCTGTCGGTCATCTCGGCCCCGGCACGCTCGTAGCGCTGCTCGTACAGCGACGAGCCGGCCCCGGCGCCCTTCTGGACCAGCACGCGATGCCCGGCGTGGGTAAGCTCCCGGGCCCCCTCAGGGGTCAGGGCGACGCGATACTCGTTGTCCTTGACCTCTTTGGGGACCCCGACGATCATCGATGCTCCTCACTGGTGAGGCTCGGCGCGGATCAGCATACCGGGCGCACCTGTGGCCAGATGCGAGCCCAGCGAATCCTGCGAAGTCTCAGGTTCTCTCGCTCATCCGCTCGGCCAGAAGGAGGCCGCACACCGTCTTGGCGTCGGCGATCCGGCCGTCGCGGACGGCTGCGAGGGCTTCGATGAAAGGTATGCGGACGACCTCGACCCCTTCCTCTCCCGGGCCGCCTGCCTTGTCGGCCCGGGCCACGAACAGATCGATCCGTTCGTCGGTGAACCCGGGTGACGTGTAGATCGTCCCGAGTGGCTCGATGTCTCGGACCCGAAACCCTGTCTCCTCCAACACCTCCCGGGCGGCACAGCCTGCAGGGTCCTCCCCTTCGACGTCATAGATGCCCGCCGGAATCTCCAGAAGGGCCTCTCGCACCGGCTCCCGCGTCTGCCTGACCAGCAGGACCTCCCCTGCCTCGGCGAGAGCGACCACGGCACAGGCGCCCGGATGGCGAACCACCTCGCGCTCGCCGGCGGGCCACTGCTCGACCTCGACGCGGATCAGCCTGCCCCGGAAGACCTCCCGCGAGAAGTCGGGCTCCACGAACCGGGCTAGCCCGAGATGGCCAGCGGTTCCTGCAGGGCACCCTGCCGGCGGGCCAGGGCGGCGCCCACGAACTCCCGGAACAGCGGATGGGGCCGGGTCGGCCTGGACTTCAGCTCGGGATGGAACTGCCCCGCGATGAAGTATGGATGGTCGGGCAGCTCGATGATCTCGACGAGCCGCCTGCTGGGCGACATCCCCGAGAACACCATCCCGTGCTCCTGGAGGATGCCGTGGTAGTGGGGGTTGACCTCGTACCGGTGGCGGTGGCGCTCGTGGATCAGCGGCTCGCCGTAACAGCGTTCGGCCAGGCTTCCCGGCAAGATGTCGCACGGGTAGGCCCCGAGGCGCATGGTCCCGCCCATGTCGACCACCCCTTCCTGCTCGGGCAGCAGGTCGATCACTGGGTGCGGCGTCTTCGCCTCGAACTCCGAGGAATTTGCCCCTTCGAGCCCGCACACGTTCCGGGCGAACTCGATCACGGCGCACTGCAGCCCCAGGCACAGCCCGAGATAGGGAATCTTGCTCTCGCGGGCAAAACGGATGGCCTCGACTTTTCCCTCGACGCCCCGGATCCCGAACCCGCCGGGCACCAGGATTCCGTCGGCCCGCCCGAGGACCTCCTCCACGCCTCCCGCGATCAATTCGTCCGAAGGGATCCAGGTCAGGTTCACCCGGGCCCCGTGGTGGAAGCCGCCGTGCTTGAGCGCCTCGATCACAGAGAGGTAGGCGTCCTTGAGCGTCACGTACTTCCCGACGACGGCGATGCTCACGGGGGATACGGCGCGGTGTACCCGGTCGACCAGGTCCTGCCATTCCCGCAGTTCAGGGTCCTGGTCCGGCAGCCGGAGGAGGCTC
>DASXTW010000067.1:0-6517 GCA_036505215.1 Actinomycetota bacterium
CGGTGCTCGAGGCTCCCCTTTCGGAGGCCGAGGCCGAGAGCCTCGCCTCTACCCTGCGGGTCCTGGCGGACCCCGCTCGGCTGCGGCTGGTGAGCGTCATCGCGGCGCAGCCGGGCCAGGAGGCGTGCGTGTGCAACCTGACGGCCCCGGTTGGCCTGTCCCAGCCCACGGTGAGCCATCACCTCAAGCTGCTCAACGAGGCGGGCGTCCTGGACCGAGAGCAGCGTGGACGGTGGGTCTATTACTCGATCCGGCCGGGGGCTCTCGACCGGGTGGCATCGGTATTCTCCGTGGGAAGTCCAGGGGGGTAGCAGCAACGAGCGAAGCGAGGCAGCTGCGGACCCCCTGGCTCGCGGAGCGATCCGCCGGAGGCGGAGCGCTCCCGAGGAGACCGAATGGAGGGGTGTGAGATGGACGAGACGACCGCGCTCCGCGAGGAGGTCAGGGCGCGCTATGCGGCATCCGCAAGGTCAGTCGCCGAACATTCCATACGAGCCTGCGACTGCGCGGATACCGGCTGCTGCGATCCCGCACACAACTTCGGCGGCGCGTTCTACGAGGAGGGGCAGCGCGGCGAGCTGCCGGATGCGGCGATCCTGGCCAGCCTCGGGTGCGGCAATCCGATCGCCGTGGCCGAGCTGCGCGAAGGGGAACGCGTCCTCGATCTCGGGTCCGGTGGGGGGATCGACGTGCTGCTGTCCGCTCGCCGCGTCGGGCAGACCGGGAAGGTCTATGGCCTCGACATGACCGAGGAGATGCTTGCGCTGGCGCTTCGCAATGCGCGGGAAGCAGGAGCGACGAACGTCGAGTTCCTCAGGGGCTACATCGAGGACGTTCCGCTGCCGGCCGAGACGATCGACGTGATCATCTCGAACTGCGTGATCAATCTTTCCACCGACAAGCCCCGCGTCTTCGCCGAGATGGCTCGGGTGTTGCGCCCGGGTGGCCGGATTGGCGTCAGCGACGTCGTGGCAGACGACGATCTCACCCCGGCGCAAAGGGCAGAGCGAGGAAGCTTTGTGGGCTGTATCGCCGGGGCGCTCTCGTTTTCGGAATACGAAGATGGGCTCGCGAAGGCAGGGTTCGGCGATGTGACGATCACGCCGACCAACGACATCGCGGATGGGATGCACTCGGCGATCATCCGGGCTGTCAAGTTGCCGGGACCCTCAGGCCCTGCCCCTGCAAGGGCAGCGATTCCCCTCAGGCCGACTCAAGGCTGCTCCTGAACCAACGCGGCCAGTCCGATTTGACGTCTGATCGCAACCGGCGGAACCTCGTCCAGAGACGCCTGATAGGACAACCACAGGGGGAGGTGGTTCCATGTCCAAGGTGCTGATCCTGGCTGGTGATGCGGCCGAGTCCCTGGAGGTCCTCTATCCCTACCAGCGGCTGAAGGAAGAGGGTTACGAGGTCCACCTGGCCGCGCCCACCAAGAAAAAGCTGCAGTTCGTGGTGCACGACTTCGTGGAAGGCTACGACACCTACACGGAGAAGCCTGGTTACACCTGGCCCGCCGACCTCGCGTTCAAGGACGTGAAGCCCGAGGACTATGTCGCCCTGGTGATCCCGGGAGGACGGGCTCCCGAATACATCCGCAACGACCCCGACTTCCAGCGGATCGTGAAGCACTTCTTCGGCGAGGAGAAGCCGGTCGCCCAGCTGTGCCACGCACCGCTCGCATTGGCCGCTGCCGGCGTGCTCAAGGGGCGGAAGACCGCGGCCTATCCGGCCCTCGCCCCCGATGTCAGGGCGGCCGGGGCGGAATACGTCGACTCGGACGCCGTCATTGACGGCGTGATGGTCTCGGCGCGGGCCTGGCCCGACCACCCGAACTGGATGCGCGAGTTCATCGACATCCTGCGGGCCAAGGCGCCGGCCAGTTAGTCAAGGCCGGGGGGTCGGCGAACCCCGAGCGCTTTGGCCGCTCGATCATTTCCAGACAAACCGCATGCCCCGAGGGTTTCCTCGGGGCATGCGGATGTCAGAGCCGGAGGCTCCCGCCTAGGCTCTCGTCCACGCCCGCTGGCCGCTGCGCGGCCTGGCATTCCCGCTGCACACCTGGGCGCAGGTGTTGTCACCGCAGCACGTCGTGACGCAGAGCTCCCCGGGACCGCAGTCGGAGCTCTTCGCGCACGGGTTCAGACAGACAGGGATGAAGCACGCGCAACCGCCCTCCACAGGCGCGGCGCACAGGCACCCCGGCAGTCCGCATGGGTTGTTGCACGGGTCAGAGATGCAGTCGCAACTCGGAGACCCCTGCGCGAACGCAGGACGCGCCGTGAGACTGACGATGACGGGCGCGGTCCAGGCCACCGCGGCCCCGGCGCCGATGCGTTTCAGCATCCGGCGACGGCTGAGGCGTTCCTCAGGCATCTTCCACCCCCTTCTCTAGGAATCAGATCCAGGCCTAAAGGAAGGAAAGACGAAGGGCAAGCGTGCGGGACCGTATCTTTGGTACGCACCGCCGGCGGCCGGCAGGCTGTCTGAAGCTCACCGAATCGATCGGACGCCGTGGGCCATTCCCGTTTGAGAGCGGCCCTGAGACGGAATCGCCAAGGGGTTGCCGAACGAGAGGAGAGGGAATGGAAGCGATCAGCGTATTGAAGAAGGACCACAGGATGGTCGAGGAGCTGTTCAAGAAGTTTGAGCAAGCCGGAGACAGGGCCTTCAAGACCAAGCGGCGCCTGGTGGACGAGATCATTACCGAGCTCTCCGTGCACGCCGCCATCGAGGAGCAGGTCTTCTACCCGGCCACGCGTGAAGCGCGCGAGGAGAACGAGGAGATGGTGTTGGAGGCACTCGAGGAGCATCACCTGGTGAAGCTCGCCCTGTCAGAGCTCGAGAAGATGGACCCGGCGGATGAGCGGTTCACTGCCAAGGTCACGGTCCTCATCGAGAACGTCAGGCACCATGTCAAGGAAGAAGAGGGCCAGATGTTCCCCAAAGTGCGCAAGGCAATGAAGCCCGACGACCTCGCGAGGCTCGGGGAGGAACTCGAGGAGGCCAAGGAGAGCGCTCCCACCCGGCCCCATCCTGCGGCCCCGGACCAGCCACCGGGGAACGTAGTCGCGGGCTCGATGGCTGCCGTGATGGACGCGGGCAAGGACGCCGTCCGGGGAGTCAAGGAGGAGATCCGCCGCCGAAGAGGCTAGATCTCGACCTGGGGCTCTCCATCGCCGGACGCGTTGTTCAGCCGAGCCAGTGTCCGCTCCGGCCCCAACAGCTCGATGGACTCGAAGAGGGGCGGAGAAACCAACGTGCCCGTCACGGCTGCCCGGACGGGCTGGAAGGCCTGAGTGGAGGAAAGCCCGCGTTCCGCCTTGAGGCCACGCAGCGCTGCCTCGATCTCCTGGTGACTCCACTCCTTCAGTGACTCCAGCCGGGTGGCTACCTCCCGGAGGTACTCGGCTCGCTCGGGGCCCAGCATCTTCCGGGCCTTCTCGTCCGGCTCGACCTCTTCGAGGAAGAGGAACCGGATCAGATCGACCCCTTCCTTCAGGGTGTGCATCCGCGTCTTGAGCAGAGGGATGGCCGCAGCCACGGTCTGAAGATCGCCCTCCAGGCCTTCCTGGAACAGGGCCTGCACCAGGAGCTCGGTCAGCCGCGCGTCGTCCGTCTCCCGGATGTAGTGCCCGTTCATCCAGCGAAGCTTCTCGTCGTCGAAGGCAGCCGGATTGCGCGAGACTCGGGAGAGCTCGAACTTCTCCACCAGTTCATCTCGGGTGAAGAAAGTGGAGGTCTCGTCGTAGGACCATCCCAGGAGGGCCAGGTAGTTCACCAAAGCTTCGGGGAGGAACCCCTGCTCGCGGAACCATTCCACGGCCACCGACCCGTGCCGCTTGGACAGGGGCTGCCGGTCCGGGCCCACGATGAGAGGCAGGTGGGCGTAGCTCGGAGGCTCTGCCCCCATCGCCTGGATGATCTCGAGCTGACGAGGAGTCGACGGCAGCAGGTCCTCGCCCCGGATCACGTGGGTCATCTCCATCTTCACGTCGTCGACCGCCGCCGCGAGCAGATAGGTCGGCGTGCCGTCGCTCCGCATGATCACGAAGTCCCTGAGGTCGTTCGCCGGGAAGTGGGTCTCGCCGCGGATCAGGTCGCGGACCGTGATGTCCTGTCCGGACATGGCGAACCGCACCGCCCGAGGCCGTCCCTCCGCCTCGAACGCGCGCCGCTCGGCCGGGGTCAGATTGCGGCACCGACCGTCGTACCCCGGGGTCTCTCCACGCTTCAGGGCGGCCCGGCGCCTGTCTTCCAGCTCCTCGGGTGTGCAATAGCAGAAGTAGGCTCGGCCCTCCTGCAGAAATCGATCCGCGGTCTCTTCGTAGACAGAGAGACGCTCGGTCTGCCGGTACGGGCCGTAATCCCCACCCACCTCCGGGCCTTCGTCCCATGGGATGTCCAGCCACCGTAGCGATTCCGTCACGATGCCGATGGCTTCTTCCGTCGAGCGTTTCCGGTCCGTGTCCTCCACCCGAAGGATGAAGGTGCCTCCCTGGTTGCGGGCGAACAGCCAGTTGTACAGGGCCGTCCGCGCGTTCCCGACGTGCAGGTAGCCGGTGGGAGCCGGAGCGATCCGGCACCGGACGCCCCGCCCGGCGACGTCCGGCTCAGTCACCCTCCACCACCTCGTTCTCCAGGATGCCGATGCCCTCCACTTCGACTTCGACCCTGTCACCCGGCTTCATGGGCCCAACGCCGGCAGGCGTGCCGGTCAGGATGACATCACCCGGGAGGAGCGTCATGACCTGGGTGATGAATTCGATGAGCACGTTCGGCCCGAACGTCAGCTGTGAGGTGCGGGCGGACTGGCGGATCTCGCCGTTCACCCGAGACTCGACCGCCAGATCGGTCGGATCCAGCTCGGTCTCGATCCACGGCCCGAGCGGGCAGAAGCCGTCGAAGCCCTTCCCCCTCGTCCACTGGCCATCCTTGCGCTGGAGATCACGGGCGGTCACGTCGTTGCCACAGGTGAAACCCAGGACGTAGTTTCCGGCGTCCTCGGCCCTCACCCGCCGCGCCAGGCGGCCGATGACCACCGCGAGCTCCCCCTCGTGGTCGACCTGCTCGGAGATCCTCGGGTACGGGATCGGATCCCCCGGCCCGATCACGGACGTCGACGGCTTGATGAAGATGACCGGCTCCTCCGGCACGTCCGTCCCCATCTCCTGGGCGTGCTCCAGGTAGTTCCGGCCGATACACACCACCTTGGAAGGCAGAACGGGAGCGAGCAGCCTCACGGAGGAGAGCGGGACCTCCTCGCCGGTCGGGAGCGGGTTCTCAAAGAACGTGCCCTGGAGCGGCCGGACGAACTCGCCTTCGAGCGTGCCCGTGGCGATCCGGTCGCCGTGCCTGAACCTCACCAGCATCACGCGCACGAGGCTAGCCGGTTGGGGCTCAGGCCGTCACCAGGGCCCGTGGCATGCTTGTGGCATGAACAGCCTGCTCGGCAGCGGCCCCTCGGTGACCGGATTCGACTTCGACCTGGTGAGCGCGGACGACTACGAACGGTTCCGGCCCGGCTATTCGCCCCGGGCCGTGCACTGGCTGGTCGAGACGGCCGGTCTCGCCCCCGGGGCTCCCATTCTCGATCTCGCCGCGGGTACCGGGAAGCTCACCAGGCTCCTGGCAGCTACCGGACTGGACGCCCTGGCGGTGGAGCCATCGAAGGCGATGCGGGAAAAGCTCGCTGCGACCGTCCCCTCCGCGCGGGTTCTCGATGGAACCGCCGAGTCCATTCCACTGCCGGATTCCTCCATCGCTTGCGTGACCGTGGCTCAGGCGTTCCATCACTTCCGCGCCGAAGCCGCCCTGAAGGAGATCCACCGTGTGCTGCGAGCGGGCGGGACCCTGGCCCTGTTCTGGAACGTCTACGCCAGCGGGGACCCGGTCAGGGTCGAGCTCAACGGAATCATCGACCGTTACATCGATCCGGACTCCGCGGTCTGGGCCGCTTTTGGTGCCTGGCCCAAGGCCTTCGAAACGACGCAGCTGTTCTCGCCGGCCGGCCAGCGGAGCTTCCCTCATCAGCACTCTCTGCCGTCGGAGCATCTTGTCACGGTCATGGCCACGTCCAGCGACGTGGCTTCCCTACCGGCGGACCGCCGCGATGCCCTCCTCGAGGAGATCCGGGCGCTGGCTCGCCGGCTCGCCCCAGACCTCGAGATGCCCGCCGAAACTCGCGTGGACCTCTACATCCGAACCTGATCGCAGGGTCTAGCGAGCCTCTCGCCTGGACTGACTTCGTTCTCGGCCACTAGTTGTCTATGTACGAGAGCCAGCTCTGGTACTTCTCGATCTCGCCGCGGGCGGCGGCGAAGAAGATCCCCTGCAGCTCCTTGGTCACCGGGCCCCGGCCATTCGAGCCGACCGGGCGGTCGTCGATCTCACGGATGGGGGCGACCTCCGCGGCGGTGCCCGTGTAGAAGGCCTCGTCGGCGGTGTAGAGGTCGAACCGCGAGAGGTTCCGCTCGATCACCTCGTACCCCTGGTCATGGGCGATGGTGACGATCGA
>DASXTW010000068.1:0-21631 GCA_036505215.1 Actinomycetota bacterium
CCCGGGTGAAGGGAGTCTCCTACCCACTCATCGGTGTCGCCGGTGTAGAGAATTTCCCCTTCCCCCTCACCATCGACAGCGGCAACATCGGAGGTCCCTCCGCCGGGCTGATGTGGACGCTCGGCCTCGCCGACCTCCTCACGCCGGGAGAACTCACGGGCGGCAAGACGATCGCTGGGACCGGGACGATCGACCTGGAAGGAAAGGTCGGTCCTATCGGTGGAATCGCAGAGAAGGTCATCGCCGCGGAGCGGGCCGGGGCCAAGATCTTCTTCGCCCCGCTCCAGGATGCGCCGGAGGCTCGGAGCGCCGCCGACCACATGGTGGTCGTTCCCGTGGCCACGTTCATGGACGCCGTGAGGTACCTCCAGCAGCACGCCTGAGGGCACGTCGAGCTGAAGGTCCAAGCACTGAAGCCTCACAGACACGCGGGGTGGGTTACCCTGGTGCCCTCCCGAGGGGCGGAGTCTCGATTGGCACAGACAGCTGGGCGGTTCAGGCGAGGGTGGCTGTTCGGCGCCGTCGCGGTGGTCATCTTCGTTGGAATCCTGCTGTCCAGCCTGTCCGGCTTCTATGTGGATCTGTTGTGGTTCCGGGAGGTGGGGTTCGCCGGAGTCTTCTGGAGCGTCTACTGGTCGAAGGTGGTCCTGGGAGTGATCTTCGGGACCCTGTTCTTCCTCCTCTTGGCGGCAAACCTGTTCATCGCCAGACGCCTGACGCCTCGGTTCCGCCCCTTTTCACCGGAGCAGGAGCTGATCGAGCGGTACCGGATGGCTTTCGAGCCCTATGCCCGCCCCATCATCCTGGGCTTCTCCGCGGTGATCGCGTTGTTCGTGGGGATCGCGGCGGCCGCTCAGTGGCAGACGTTCCTGCTGTGGAGATCGGCGGGTTCGACCCGGTTCGGGCTGGTGGATCCCCTGTTCCACCGAGACCCATCCTTCTACATCTTCATCCTTCCGTTCCAGAAGTTCGTACAGGGCTGGCTGTTCTCCGCGCTGGTCGGCGTCACCGTGATCGCCGCGATCGCTCACTACCTCTCCGGGGGGATCAGGCTGCAGTCGGCGGGCGAGAAGGTCACCCCTCAGGTCAAGGCGCACCTGTCGGTCCTGCTCGGGTTCATCGTGCTGGTCAAGTCGTGGGGCTACTACCTGGGACAGTTCGACCTCCTGGTCTCCCCGAGGGGGGTGGTGACCGGTGCCTCGTACACCGACGTCCACGCCCAGCTCCCCGCCCTCCGGCTCCTCACCTTCATCGCCATCGCCTGCGCCATCCTGTTCCTGGTCAACATCCGGTTCCGAGGGTGGGCCCTGCCAGGGTTTGGCGTCGGGCTGTTGTTCCTGGCCTCCATCGTGGTCGGCGCCATCGTGCCGGCGTTCGTACAGAAGTTCCGGGTGGATCCACAGGAGCTCCAGAAAGAGGCGGAGTACATCGCCAAGAACATCGAAGCCACCCGGTTCGCGTACGGCCTGAATAAGATCAAGGTGACCCAGCAGTCGAGCGTGGCCGACGACGTGACGTCGGGCCAGCTCGACGACAACAGCGCCACCATCGACAACATCCGACTGTGGCGTCCGGAGGTCCTTCGCAACGTCTACGACCAGGTGCAGCGCATTCAGCCGTATTACGAGTTCTCAGACGTGGACGTGGACAGATACGACATCGCGGGGGGAAGCCGCCGCGTGGTCATGCTCTCGGCCAGAGAGGTCAGCCAGGATGGCATCCCCGGTGGGGGAGGGACGTGGCAGAACAAACACCTGGTCTATACGCATGGCTACGGCGCCGTGGGTAGCCCCGTGAACACCGTCACCACCGAAGGCGCGCCCGTATTCGTCCTGTCCGACATCCCTCCCATCGATCGCGGCATTCCGCTGTCCCCGACAGGCGCACAGATCTATTACGGGGAGCGCGCGGACGTCCCTTACGTGATCGTGGGGGGCGAGGGCCAGGGCGAGCTGAACTATCCCGATCCATCGGGGCGGACCGTAACGACTACGTATCGAGGGAAGGGTGGCATCCCGGTCGGTGGGTTCTTCCGTCGAGCGCTCTTTGCTTACCGGTACCGGGACATCAATCTCCTGATCTCTGGGCTGATCAACAGGGACAGCCGAGTTCTGATCAACCGAGACATCCGGGTCCGGATCAGGAAGGCTGCGCCCTTCCTTTCCTATGACGGCGATCCCTACGCAGCCATCGTGGGAGGGCGCTTGGTCTACATCTGGGATGCGTACACGACCACGACCGCCTACCCCTATTCCCAGGAGATGAGCATCGGCTCGGTGACGGGACGCCAGGTCGTGGGCAGAGTGAACTACATCAGGAACTCGGTCAAGGCGGTTGTGGATGCGTACGACGGCACCGTCACGTTCTATGTGGTCGATCCCAACGACCCTTTGATCCAGGTGTGGGAGCGAGCCTTTCCGAATCTGTTCGCGACCCAGCCGCCTTCCCCCGAGCTGCTGGCGCACTTCCGGTACCCGGAGAACCTGCTCCAGATCCAGGCCGCGCAGTTCGTCAACTATCACGTCACCGACACGACCGCGTTCTATTTCAAGCAGAACTTCTGGGCGGTGCCGAACGCGCTGTCCACCAGTCCAAAAGCGGGTGCCACGAGCAGCCCGATGCGACCCTACTACGTGCTCATCAAGGTGCCCGGAACACAGAACGAGCAGTTCGTCCTGTTCATGCCGCTCACGCCATCCAAGCGAGCCAACATGGTCGCGTACCTGGCGGCCCTGTCCGATCCGGGGGAGTATCCGGGCGTGGCGGCCTTCGAGTTCCCCGGCGGGGAGAACATCGACGGCCCGCAACAGGTCCGAGCCCGGGTCGACCAAGACCCCAACGTGTCCAGAGAGGTAACGCTGTTGAGCCAACAGGGCTCGACGGTGGTCTTCGGCGATCTCCTGGTGATCCCGATCGAAGACTCGTTCCTGTACGCGCAGCCGATCTTCGTGGTGTCCTCGCAGGTGAACGCTATCCCCGAACTGAAGCGGGTGGCGGTGGTCCACGGGGGGTCGGTGACCCTGGGGAACTCGCTCCAGGAGGCCATCGCCGCGTCCTTCGGAGAGACCGTGCCTCCTCCGGTGAGCGGCGGGGGAGGCCCGCCACCTACGGGCGACGTTGCCAAACTGCTGCAGGAAGCCTTGGACCACTTCCAGAAGGCGCAGCAGGCCCTGCAGAATCAGGATCTGGCAACCTACCAGGCGGAGATCGACAAGGCCCGACAGCTGATCCAGCAGGCATCCGAGCTCGCCGGCAAGACACCGAGCCCGTCGCCCTCGCCATCCGCCTCGCCCTCGGGCTGAGTCCCGCTTGCTCCGGTTGCCCGATCGAATGGCGCGCTGATAGCATCGATGTGCGGGGTGGAGCAGTCTGGTAGCTCGCTGGGCTCATAACCCAGAGGTCACGGGTTCAAATCCCGTCCCCGCGACGAGCGAAACCGCTGATCAGAAGGCATGTGGGCGGCCTCTCGGCTCAAGGGGGCCGCCCAACTTTTGCCCGATTTGTACAAGAGGGGGTAGAGACACCGGGCTCGTTGACCCGCAGCGATTCTCGTGCGTACCCCTGCCTCGCCTCCCGCGACGCGGGACACGTCGAGTAGCCTGCAAGACATGGCGGGGCTCGAACTCGAAGACGTGGTCCCTCTGCACCTTGCCGAAATCACCTTCCCGAACACTCATCCCCTCAGCGGCCAGACGGGCCAGGTCTTCGGTTTTGCCATCTGCCACCTGCAAGGCGTGATCCTGTTCGAGACCGGCATCGGAACGGGGAACGACGTGATCGACACCGCCTACCAGGTGGTCCGACGGTCCCTTGAGGCCGAGCTGGCTCGCCGCGAGCACCGCGTCGACGAGGTCCGCGCGATCGTCAACTCGCACCTCCACTTCGATCACTGCGGCAACAACGCGATGTTTCCCGGCGTGCCCATCTACGTGCACACCACCGAACGTAAGGCCGCGCTCCAGCCCGGCTATACGGTGCTGGAGTGGGTGAGCTTCCCCGGTGCGGAGTACCGGGAGATCACCACCGAAACGACTATCGCGGAGCACGTCAAGGTCATCTCGACGCCCGGCCATACAATTGGCCACCAGAGCGTCGTGGTCGAGACGAACGCAGGGCCGGTCGTGCTCGCCGGCCAGGCCATCTACTCAAAGGCGGAGTACGACCACATCGTGACCACCGGCACCGTCCCGCCCGAGGACCCCGCGCCCGACCCCGGGCGATACCTGGCCTCGGCGCAGCGCCTCATCGCCCTTCGAGCCCGCCGCGTCTACTTCAGCCACGACGCTCAAATCTGGGAACAGCTCCCTCGCTGACTCGACCTCAGTACCGCGCCTCAGGCTCAGGCGGGAACGAGCACGTCGATGGTCTTCGAGGCGGCAGCGTCGCCGAGGCGGACGTCGTAGGCGCAGAGCGCTCCGAGATCCGCGCCAAGGGAGATCGCCGTCGCCAGATGGATGGCGTCGAGGGTCCTGAGCTGCGTCGGTTCGAGTGCGGCGGCTCTCTGGACAACGTCCTCGTCGAGGTCCACGAGCGCGATCCTCGAGAGGACCGATCGCGCTCTCCGGACCGCGCCACCGCCGATCCGTCTCGCGACCCGTTCCACTTCGATCCGAGCTACCACGCTCGACACGCGCTCGGGCCAGGATCTCAAGAGCTCGCGAACGGCCTTCGTCTGGGGCTCGGGCACGATGAGCTTCACGATGGCCGAGGAGTCGAGGTACAAGAGCTGCCCGGCCATGGACTACCAGCGGTCTTCCCGGAGCTCCCGAAGGGCGTCGGTCCCCTTGGTGGTGACCGGACCCTTCGGCGGAGCGAGGTCGAGAAGGTCACCTTGGGGCGGCTTCGCCCGTCCCGAAGCCACCAGCTGCCGGAGGGCGGAGCCCGACTCATCAACGGGTGCCAGTACGGCCACGGATTTGCCACGCTCAGTCACTTCGAGGCGTTCGCCCCTGGCGACTCGGCGCAGGTACCGGGAAAGGTTCTGGCGCAGCTCTCGCACTCCCACTCGGTTCGGCTCCATGTGTACACACACTGTAGCATCTGTGGCCAAACTTTGGCCCCACTGAGCCGATCTCACACGATCTCAGAGGACCTCAGAAGGCCTGTGAGCAGCGAAGACGATCTCACAGCACCCAGATCCCAATAGCTCATAACCCAGAGGTCACGGGTTCAAATCCCGTCCCCGCGACGAGAGAAACTGCTGGTCAGACCCACATTGCCCCGCCCGTGGCGGGGCCACCCATGAGGGATGAAAATGGCGGGTCGCCCGTCGACGCCGTGCCTCATTGGTGCCGTGAGCCCGTAGGTCAGACTGGCGGTGGAGCCTCCAGGCACCCTGGAGTGTTGCTGCGAGCACGAGTCTCAGATTCTTGAGCGCGTGAGGCTCCTCCGGGGCGGCATCTCGACCACGGGAGGAGGTGCCCATGGAGGTGCTGGTGGATCGGTGCGCGGGGCTCGACGTGCACCAGAAGACGGTGATGGCATGCGTGCGCACGCCCGCTCCGGGCGGGGGGCGGGCCCAGCGGGTCCGGGAGTTCAGGACCTTCACCGATGACCTCCGGCGGTTGCGCGGTTGGCTGGTCGGGGAGGGGGTCACCCAGGTGGCCATGGAGGCCACCGGCGTGTACTGGCGCCCGGTCTGGCACGTCCTGGAAGACGAGCAGTCCTTCGAGCTGCTCCTGGTGAACGCCCAACACGTGAAGGCCGTCCCGGGGCGCAAGACCGATGTGGCCGACGCGTGCTGGCTGGCCCAGCTGCTCGAGTGCGGTCTGCTCCGGGGCTCGTTCGTCCCTCCCCCTCAGATCGCTCGCCTCCGGGACCTCACCCGGTACCGCAAGAAGCTGGTCGAGGACAGGGCCAAGGAGACCCAGCGCATCCAGAAGCTCCTGGAGGACGCTGGCATCAAGCTCGACTCGGTGGTCTCCGACGTGCTCGGCAAGTCTGCCCGGGAGATGCTGGAAGCCCTCATCGCCGGCCAGCGGGACCCGGGGGTCCTGGCGGGGATGGCCCGCACCCGGATGCGGCCCAAGATTCCCGAGCTCCGCCGGGCTCTCCAGGGTCGGTTCGGTGACCACCACGCGCTGCTGCTCCGAGTACACCTGGATCACATCGATCACCTGAGCTCCGCGATCGAGCGCCTGGACGCCGAGGTGGACAAGGTGATCGCCCCTTTCGATGAGCAGGTCCGGCGCCTGTGCACCATCCCCGGAGTGGGGACCCGCACGGCCGAGGTCCTCATCGCGGAGATCGGGGTGGACATGGGAAGGTTCCCCACCGCCCACCACCTCGCTTCCTGGGCCGGCCTGTGCCCCGGCAACCACGAGTCGGCCGGGAAGCGGCGCTCGGGCCGGGCCCGAAAGGGCGACGCCGCCTTACGTACCGCGCTGTGCGAGGCGGCCTGGGGTGCGGTGCGGACCAGGGACACCTACCTGTCCGCCCAGTTCCGGCGGTTCCGCCGGCGCTTCGGCAAGAAGGGCGAGGGCAAGGCCATCTTCGCCGTGGCCCACACCATGCTGGTGATCGCCTGGCACCTGCTCGCCAACGGCACCGAGTACGAGGACCTCGGGCCCGACTACTTCGCACGACGCGACGACGCCAACATCCGAAAGCACTACCTCATCCGTCAACTGGAGGCCCTGGGACACAAGGTCACCGTCGAGCCTGCCGCCTGACCCTCTCTGCATCGGATCGACGTCGGGCTGGCGCCCGACCGCTGTCGCGTGCTCAAGCCCACCGCTCGCGGGAGCATTTTCGTCTCAGAGGGGGTGTCCCAGCGGCGCCCCTCCTGTCATTTCGTTTGCCCAATAACCCAGAGGTCACCCGGCGTCTCTGCGGAGGGAAAGGCGCAGGTCATCGGCTCGCGGGTCTTCCGGTTGCTGCAGAGTTCGAAACCCAGAGGTTCGCAGAGTGGATGAGCATCGGGGATCGGCGAGCCAGCTACCTGGGACGACGATCTGCCGTGACGGTCCCTTGCTCAGAGCGTCGTGCTGAGAGGTCGGCCGAGCATTCACCCCACCTGGCTGAGCTCGACTACGTTGCCTTCGCTGTCCTTGAACCAGGCCGCCTTGATGTTCCCCATGATCATCAGGCCGTTCTCGGTACTCGCCATCTCCCCGAAGTCGTACTCTTCGAACGCCACGCCCCGCGACCGGAGATCCTCCATCACCGACTCGATCCCTTTGACCGTGAAGCCGGCGGCGGTGTTCTTCGCCGTCCCGGCGTTGGGGGTCTGGGTAAGGGATCCATTCAGCATTGCGGAGCGCTTCCCATCCCGCGGACGGACCCCCTGGAGCCCCCTCGTCCATCGTCGCCCGGATCATCGCACCGGGGGCATGGCGCTTCCACGCCTGCGATGGCCGTGAGCGGCGAACCGGTGTGGACTGGCAAGCGCAATCTTGTCTGCGCATCCCATCGCTTCCCGATGTTTCCACTTCCATCGCGTGGGATGACACAGGGACAAGCCCCTTCTCGCCGTTGTTGTCACCGACAGGCCCGCTCCTGGTGCCCGGTGTGTCACTTCCAGTGACCCAGTGGACGATGCTCAATGACGAGACGTGGCACCAGAATCACAAGGAGGCGTCTACCGGCGCGAGGTTGCGGCCCCGATGGTCGGGCCTGAGGCCCGCAACAGGAACCATCGTGGGAGCAAACGGATCAGCGAGGGCGGGCCCTCGACCCGCACGATGCCCTCGTCCATGGCCTGCTGCAGGCTCTGCTGCCCGACCACGAGCCGATACAGAGCCGCGGGATGCGACGTCACGAACACATCCTCCTGGAAGCCGGGATGCTCCGGGCAAAGCGAGGCCTCTCCAGTCCGAAGGATGAGCCAGAAGTAGCGCCTGTGCTTACCTCGCAGCTCGAACCTGATCACGACCCGGCGTGCTGGCAGCTCGTGGAGAATGACGTGTCGACTGATCCACAGCATCAGCCCGTCGGGATCGATCTCGGATGGCCGTGCGTCAGGGACGAGCCACCGGACCCCCCATTCGCCCACGGCATTGATCACGTTGATCAGGTCACGGCCCGCATCGGTCGGACCGTACTCCGTCCTCCTGTCGGCGGTGGTGCGACGCTCGATGATCGCTTCCTTCTCCAGGTGTCGGAGCCGCTGGGCCAGCGTCGACCGGGAGATGCCCGGGAGGCTTCGCTCGAGCTCGTTGAAGCGGATCACGCCCCGGAGGATCTCCCGGACCACGAGCAGCCCCCACCGATCGCCGAACAGGTCGAGGGACGCGTAGATCGGGCAGTACTCGTCTCGGGTCCGCACGCCGCCATGGTGCCAGAGGTTCTCCATCCGTACCAGTTCGGGATTCGAACTAGTCGCCACCCGTAACGCTCGATACCGTCGGACCCAGCTGAGGCCAGGACAGAACGAGGGGAGGCTTGTGGTGATCGCGGTGATGGGTGCGGCCGGGAACGTGGGAAGCAAGGTCGCCGACTTCCTCCTTCGGGCCGGCCAAGAGGTTCGGGTCCTCCAGCACACGCGTGAGCTGACAGAGCTCCGCAAGCGCGGCGCAGAGGTCTTGACGGGCGACGCGATGAACGTCGAGGCTCTCCGAGGGTTCTTCGCCGGAGCGCTCGCGGCGCTGGTCCTCCTTCCAGAGAACGTCGCCGACCCCTCCTTCGCCGAGAACCGTTCCACCATGAGCCGCGTCATCCGCGACGCGTTGCGGGCGTCCGGCATTGGCTATGTGGTTGCGCTGAGCACGGTCGGCGCCGATCGAGCCGACGCACCCGGGCCACCCGCGGGATTGCACGAGTTCGAGCGCCGGCTTGCGGAGCTCGACGAGGTGAACGTGCTGGTGTTGAGGTCGGCGGCATACATGGACTACATCCTGGCCAGTCTCCCCATGATCCGAGCACAGAGGATCAACGGGAGCGCGGTCAAGGCCGATGTCAGGTTCCCCATGGTCGCGACGAAGGACGTCGCGCGCGAGGCCGCGGACCGACTGGCCCGTCGCGACTTCGCCGGGCACGAGGTCAAGCTCCTCCTGGGGCCGGAGGACGTGACCATGGGGCAGGCGACCCGAGCCATCGGGGCGCGCATCGGCATGCAGGACCTTCCCTACATGGAGTTTCCTTTCGAGGGCGTGAAGAGCGCGCTCGTGGGCGCCGGCATGTCTGAGCAGGTCGCAGGGCTCCTCGTGGACATGCAGCTCGCCCTGAACGAGGGCCGGTACTTCGAGGGAGTCCGGCGCACCCCTGAATCGGCGACGCCCACGCGGCTCGAGGACTTCCTGAGCGAGGCGCTCCCCGAGGGCAGGATGGATGAGAAGGAGGATGCACGATGAGCATCGTCGACCACAGAACGATCGAACCCGCCGCCACCCAGGCATTGCGGTCTCGCTTCCGTGGCGCCCTGCTGCGACCGGGCGACGAGGGGTACGACGAGGCTCGGCGGGTCTGGAACGGCGCCATCGACCGGCGTCCCGCCCTCATCGCACGGTGCGCAGGCCCCGACGACGTGGTCGAGGCGGTCAGGTTCGCCCGTGAGCGAGATCTGCTTGTCTCTGTTCGCGGAGGGGGCCACGCGGTGGCGGGCCACGCCGTCTGTGACGGGGGCGTAATGATCGACCTGTCGCTCATGAAGGCGGTCCGGGTCGACCCGTCTGCGGCCTCCGCTCGAGCATCCGGTGGCGTCCTGTGGGGAGAGCTCGACCGCGCCACACAGCAGGTAGGGCTCGCCACGACGGGCGGGATCATCAGCCACACGGGGATCGCCGGCCTCACGCTCGGCGGCGGGCTGGGACACCTCATGCGCAAGCTCGGACTCACCGTCGACACCCTCCTCTCCGTCGACCTGGTGACCGCGGAGGGAGAGCAGATCCACGTGGACGAGCGGACCGAGCCCGACCTCTTCTGGGGACTGCGTGGCGGCGGAGGCAACTTCGGCATCGCCACCTCGCTCGAGTACCGGCTCCACCCCACCGGACCGATGGTGCTCGGTGGGCCGATCGTGTGGTCGCTTGCTGACGCCCCGGAGGTCCTGCGATTCGTCGGCGACTTCGCCGCGGAGGCACCCGACGACCTGGGGATCACGATCGCGACCCGGCTCGCCCCTCCGATGCCGATGCTTCCGGCGGAGCAGTACGGCAAGCCGGTGCTCATGCTGCTGCTCGTCTGGGCGGGTGACCCCGCCGAGGGCCGGAACGCCATCGCGCCGCTGCTCGGACTGGGAACGCCGATCGCGGAGCTGGTTCGCCCAGTCCCATACCTGATGATCCAGTCCATGCTCGATGGCGGCGCGCCGCACGGGATGCACTACTACTGGAAGTCGCACCGTCTACCAGCGCTCTCGGACGAGGTGATCGAGGTGTTCCTCGGGCGTTGCGAGGCCATTACGTCGCCCTTCTCCCAGATCTCGGGGTGGGCTGTAGGCGGCGCAGTGAGCCGCGCGGATGCCGATGCAACCGCCGTCGGCGAGCGGGAACGGAGGGTCGGGTTCGAGATCAACGTGACCGCGGCATGGCCTCCGCGTGACCAGGACGGCGACCGTCACACTGCCTGGGTCCGCGAGGGGTGGGAGTTCCTGCGGCCGCACGCCTCCGGCGTGTACGCGAACTTCCTCTCTGACGAGGACGCGCACGGCGTCGAGGAGGCGTATGGCGACCGGCTTGGACGGCTCCGGTCGCTCAAGGACCGCTACGACCCCACGAACTTCTTCCGGCTGAACGCGAACATCGAGCCGAGCCGCGGCACCGCTCGCTGAGTCGGTATCGCGATCGAGTGCAGCGCGACGGTGTGACCTTGCGAGTCATGCGCTCAGGTCAGCGCTGGCGCAACATAACCTGGGGCCACGATCGTTCCGTTGTCAGTTGCCACGCTAAGAGGGTCCGGACCCCGCCGTGTCGGCGCGGCCAAGTCTCTGAACCTTTGCCCAGCTTTTGCCCGACTGAGCGGACCTGCGGCCCACAGGAGCAACAACCCCCCTTCTCGCCAAGTCCTTGGGTGCGCATCGCGCAGGCGATTCACGCCGGCGACCGCACCACGACCCGATCCAGCGCATGTCGCAGGGAGCTCACGTAGTCGCGCAGCCCGGACGGCCCGCTCTCTTCGGCGACCCGCACCGCCCCGCTCCCCACCACGACCCCGTCGGCGATGGCCGCAGCTGCGGCCGCCTGATCCGGTGTCGAGATCCCGAACCCGACCAGCAGGGGGATGCTGCTGATGGCCCGGACCCGCTCGACCAGCTCGGGGAGGTGGGCGGACGGCCCGGCCGGGTTCCCCGTCGTTCCCAACAATGAGACCAGATACAGCCAGCCGTCCGTACGCTCCAGGGCGAGGCGGATGCGGCCCGAAGGCGTGGTGGGGGCGACCAGGTGCACCCGTCGCAGTTCCGGGCGCTCCTCGATCGGCAGGTCGGGCACGATCAGGCTGGTCGCGCCGGCCGCCGCGGCGTCGTCCGCAAAGCGTCCGTAGCCGTAGGCCTCCACCGTGGCCGCATAGCACATGGGGATCACAGGCCCCTCGACTACCGATCGGGTCTCGGCCAGGCAGTCCAGGCACGCTCGCGTCCGCATCCCTCCAGCCAGGGCCCGCTCGGCCGCCTGGCGGATAACCGGCCCGTCGGCAATCGGATCGGAGAAGGGGAACCCGATCTCGATCACGTCCGCGCCCCCCGCGATGGCCGCCGCGGCCAGCGCCGGGGTCTCCGCCCCAGCCATCAGGTAGATCGCCAACGTCTTCATGACGAAGCGCTCAGCCGGTGCTGGGAGAGCACGATGTCCAGGTCCTTGTCTCCTCGTCCGGACAGACCGACGAGGACCAGATCCTCGTCCAACTCCAGGGCTCGGGCGAGGGCGTGAGACGGCTCGAGGGCGGGGAGGATTCCCTCTCGCTCCGCGAGTGCTCGGAAGGCGGTCAGGGCGTCGCGGTCATCGGCCGTTGTGTATTCGGCCCGTCCGGAATCGCGCAGCCATGCGTGCTCGGGACCCACCCCCGGGTAGTCGAGGCCGGCCGAGATCGAATGGGTACCCAGGATCTGCCCATCCTCGTCCGCGAGCACCGATGAGCGAGCCCCGTGGAGGATGCCCGTTCGCCCCCTGGTGAGGCTGGCGGCTCCTGCTGCCTCCACCCCGATCAGGCGTACGTCGGGGTCACCCAGGAAGGCCGAGAAGAGTCCAATGGCGTTCGAGCCGCCTCCCACGCAGGCCACCACAGCCTCGGGAAGCCGCCCCTCCGTGCGGAGGAATTGGGCCCTGGCCTCGAGGCCGATCACGGACTGAAGTTCGCGGACGATCTCCGGATACGGGTGGGGGCCGACGCAGGATCCGATCAGGTAGTGCGTGACCTGGACATGGGTGATCCAGTCGCGGATTGCCTCGGAGATGGCCTCCTTGAGCGTTCCCGTCCCGAACTCCACCTGCCGGACGTCCGCACCCAGCAGCCGCATCCGGTGCACGTTGGGCGCTTGGCGCTTCACGTCTTCGGCACCCATGTAGACGACACACTGCAGACCGAATCGCGCGCACACCGTGGCTGCCGCCACGCCGTGCTGGCCGGCTCCCGTCTCCGCCACGACCCGGGTCTTCCCCAAGCGCCGCGCCAAGATAGCCTGGCCCAGGGCGTTGTTGATCTTGTGGGCGCCGGTGTGGCAAAGGTCCTCGCGCTTGAGGTAGATGCGGCGTCCCGGGGCCAGCCGTTCAGCCAAATACAGGGGGGTGGGACGACCCGCGTACGTGCGCTGGAGCCGATCGAGCTCTTCGCGGAAGCCGGGATCGTCCTTCCATCTCCGCCAGCCCTCCTCGAGCTCCTGGAGCGCCGGCACGACCGTTTCGGGAACGAAGGCTCCACCGTAGCCGCCGTAGAAACGGTGCGAGCCATCCTGATCAGCCTGGTGAAGAGCTCCCCGGCCGGTCACCGAGCCGCCTCAACGAAGGCCCGTATCCGCGAGTGGTCCTTGGCTCCCGGGGCCACCTCGAGGCTCCGGTTGGCATCCACGCACCACGGCCGTACCGCTGCGGCTGCGGCACGGACGTTCTCGGGGCCGAGGCCTCCGGCCAGGACGACTCGCCCCTCCGCCCGTGCTGCCCGCTGCCAGTGGCCCGGGTCTTCACCCTCCCAGGGCAGGTCGAACACATCGGCGACGTGGATGCCGCGCCGGCTGTCGAGCAGCACGCCGTCGCGAGCCCGGTGCCCATCTTCCCGAGGGTAGAGCTGGACGAGATCGGTTCCCGCCGGCTCTGCATCGCCCACGAACACGGCGACGGAAAGCATGGTTTCGGGAACCGAGAGGGGCGCTTCCACCCTGCGAGGGCTTTCGGCCAGCACGAATCCGGCCAGGTCGGCCCCAGATTCTGCAGCGGCCGCCACGTCCTCTTCGCGGGTCAGGCCACAGATCTTCACCAGCGGCCGGGCCATGAGCTCGGCCAGCTTCGCCTCCGGGTCGGAGGCCCGCATGAGAGAGGAGCCCACGAGGATGGCATCGGCCCCGGCGATCTCCGCCGCGGCCGCCTGGCCGCGGCTCTCGATGCCGCTTTCTGCCACCACCACCGGGTCGTGAGTCCGGGCCACCAGATCCAGTTGGGCCGAACGGTCGATCCGGTAGGTCCGAATGTCCCTCGCGTTGAGGCCGATGGGGTCAGCGCCCAAAGCCACGGCTCGGGACAACTCTTCCGCATCGTGGGCCTCGACCAGGGGTTCCATGCCCAGGTTCCGAGCGACCGCCATCAGCCGGGCCGCCGAGGAGTCGTCCAGGTCTGCGAGGATCAGCAGCACGGCGTCGGCTCCTGCTGCCCGGACCTGGGCGAGCTCCGCATCGGCGCGGAAGAAACCCTTCGCCAGGATCGGGAGGCCAGAGGCCGCGCGTGCGGCCTTGAGGTCCTCGAGACTCCCACCGAAGCGGGCATCCACCAGCACGGAGAGGGCCGCGGCACCAGCCCGTTCAAAGGCCCGGGCGAGTCTCTCCGGATCTGCGGCGGGTCGAAGGGGGCCGGCCGAGGGAGATCTCCGCTTGATCTCGGCGATGACCGTGAGGCCCTCGCCGAGCAGGCTCGAACGGAACTGGCTCACGAAGCCCTCGCGTTCTCGGCGAGAGGAACCTGGGCCGACGTGGCCTGACTGAACGCGGCCAGGGCCTCGAGCCGTTCGCCCGCCGCCCCGGAGTCCACCACCTCGGCGGCGGCTGCGAGGCCCTCGGCGAGGTCGGCCACGACCCCGGCGACGAGGAGTGCGCCCGCCGAGTTGAGGAGTACAGCGTCCCGTGTCGGCCCGGGCCGGCCCGCGAAGATGGCCCGGATGGTCCGTGCATTCTCGGCCGGCCCCCCTCCGGCGAGGTCGGCGGGGGCGCACCGGGACACTCCGAAGTCCGTCGGATCCACCTGCGTCTCCCTGACCTCTCCGTGAGGTGTGACTTCGGCCACCAGGTTGGGTCCCGCTGGCGACAGCTCGTCGATGCCTCCCGCCCCGTGGACCACCAGGGCCCGCTCAGCGCCGAGCATGGCCAGCACGTCAGCCAGCCGGCGGACCAGGTGCGCGCCGTACACGCCCACGAGCTGTCGTTTCGCTCCCCCCGGATTGGTCAACGGGCCCAGGACGTTGAACACGGTCCGAACGGCGAGCTCCCGCCGAACTGGTCCGGCGTGCCGCATGGCGGGATGGTGTGCGGGAGCGAAGAGGAATCCGAAGCCGAGCTCATCGATCGAACTGGCGATGGCCGCGGGCTCGATCTCGATGCAGAACCCCAGCGCCTCCAGCACATCGGCCGAGCCCGAGGCCGAAGAGATCGCTCGGTTCCCGTGCTTGGCCACCGCGACTCCCGCCGCGGCGGCGACCAGAGCGGCAGCCGTGGAGATGTTGAGCGTCCCGGCGCCGTCGCCCCCGGTCCCGGCCGTATCGATGACATCGCTTCGCTCCGGCCGGACCGGAATGGCGTGCGCCCGCATGGCCTCCGCGGACCCGGCGATCTCCTCGGCCGTCTCTCCCTTCATGCGGAGCGCGACCAGGAGGCCTCCGATCTGACCCGCAGTAGCCTCCCCCTCCATGATCCGGTGCATGACCTCTCGAGCCTCGGCCCGTGACAGATCCTGACCCTCGAGAAGTCGGTCCAGCGCCTGTCCGATCACGGCTTCCTCCCTTCCGGAAAACAAAAAGACCCTTCGGCCGAAGGGTCTCGAATGGGGTGGGTATGTGGTCCTAGGTCACGTCACGAGACGAACCCGCCCCACTCGAGGGGCCCAAGACCACCACCAAGCGCGGACGGGTATCGTCGTCACGGTTCCAAGAAGATACGGCGCGTGCGGGCGGGCGGTCAACCCCTCGCGATCAGTGCGATCGGCGGGTTCGATCAGGCGTTCCCCTCGTAGGACCTTCGTTCGAGGAGACGGTGCTCTCGGATTCGGACACGGCCCGCAGAGCCTCGCCGACCTTCCGGGTGCTCGCATCCGCCCAGGCCACGTCCCCCAGCGACAGGATCCCCACGAGCCGCCGGCCCTTCACCACCGGAAGGCGCCTGACCTGGTGCTCCTCCATGAGTTCCCGCGCCTCCGACAGTCTCATGTCAGGGGTGACGGATAGAGGTGCGCGCGTGGCGATGTCGCCCGCCCGCAGGTCACCTGGATCCTTCCCGTCGGCCAGGACCCGGATCACCAGGTCACGATCCGTGATCAGCCCGACGGGCTCCTCACCCGCGAGAACGGGAACGACGCCCACATCTTCCGATTTCATGACCTTGGCCACCTCGCTGATGGAGGCGTCGACTCCAACGGTCTTGGGCGATTCGGTCATGGCATGGCGTACCAGAATGGCCATCTCGCTCTCCCTTCGCGGAGGGTGTCCTTTGGGAATTTCCCAGGTCAGGTTCAATCCATGCCATCCAGCCGGAACGGGTATAAGCCTGGAACGGCGCCCCAGCCAGACGCACATGCCCATGGGTGGGCTGGTTTCCTCTGCCCCGCAACTAGCACGTCAGCCCTGGCTTTCCTGGGGAGTCAACATGGGTTGACAGATACGACGATGTCAACGTATATTGACGAGCATGAGCGAGGCCACGAAACTTGCAACCCAGGCCAGCAGCCGCGACCCCAGGGTGGGATTGGGGGCCGTGGCCGCGCTCCGTCGGCTGCTCGAGCAGCTCGAGGCCCTCCAGGTGGACAACGCGCGAAGACTCGGGTGGTCCTGGCGGGAGATCGCAGGTGAAATGGGAGTCAGCAAGCAGGCCGTGCACAAGAAGCACGCCGGACGGTGGTTCCGCCGTCGGAGAAGCTAGCGATCATGTTCGAGCGCTTCACCCAGCCGGCTCGTGAGGTCGTCGTCCATGCCCAGATCGAAGCCCGCACGCTTCGGCATGGCTATATCGGGACCGAGCATATCCTTCTGGGAGTCCTCCGCGAGGAGTCGGGCGTGGGTGCGCGGGCCCTCGCCCGCCTGGGGATCGACCTGGGAACGGCCCGAGCCGACGTGGTGAGGATCGTGGGGGAGGGGCCATACGAAGGCCATGAGAAGGACGCGGAAGCGCTGCGTGCCATTGGGATCGACGTCGAGGAGGTACGGCGGCGGGTTGAGGAGGCCTTCGGACCGGGAGCGCTGGATCGCCGGGTCCGAAGGCGCTGGGGAAGGCGTGATCGATGCGCCGCGGTCACGGGGCACATCCCCTTCACACCCAGGGCCAAGAAGGCGTTGGAGCTGTCCCTTCGTGAAGCGATCGCGCTCGGTCACAAGTACATCGGGACCGAACACATCCTTCTGGGGCTGCTCAGAGAGGGCGAGGGGATCGCGGCCCGGGTGATCGAGGATCGCGGCGGCGCCGAAGAGGACGTTCGAAAACTGGTCATGGAGGAGATCGCCCGCGGCAAGGACCCGCCCAGTCGCTCGGCCTGACCCGAGGAGATAGGGGGCAGGCCACTCGGATAGAATCCCCCGGCCGGGTTCGGCCGAGGGGATCCCGAAGGAGCGCGAGGTGGCGAAGCAAGACCCCGTGAAGATGCTGGCAGGTGTCCCGATCTTCGAAGAACTCTCGACCAAGGAGCTCAAGGCGATCGCGACGGCGGCCAAGGAAGTCACCCACCGCCAAGGCGCCGTGCTGGCTCGGGAGGGCGACTCGGGCGTGGGCTTCTTCCTGATCCTGGACGGAGACGTGAGCGTTGCCGTGGGGGGAAGGGCCGTTCGGAAAATGGGGCCGGGTGACTTCTTCGGAGAGATCTCGCTGCTCGACGGCGGGCCTCGGACGGCCACTTGCACCGCCCATAGCGAGGTGACGACGCTGGGCATCACGCCCTGGACCTTCAAGCGGCTGATCGAGCAGAACCCCACCATCGCCTCGAAGATGCTGAAGGTGATGGCCCAACGCCTTCGGTCCTCTTCCGCGCAGCAGCCCCACTACTGATCTCCTCCTCCGGCGAGCGCACGGCGAGCCGTGTAGCCTTCGGCCGTCGTGAAGGTTGGGGTGGTCGTGGGTGGAGATCTCGGGCTGCTCGGAGACCTGGCCTGCGAGGTCGAAGCCGCCGGGTTCGAGAGCGTGTGGTGTGCGGAGACAGCGCGATCCGCCTTCGTTCAGGCAGCCGTGGTCTGCGCGGCCACGATGCGGGTGACGGTGGGCACGGACATCGCGCTGGCGTTTCCCCGGAGTCCCACCATCACGGCGATGGCGGCCAGGGACCTTGCCGAGCTATCCGGCGGCCGTTTCCTGCTGGGCCTGGGCACCCAGGTCAAGCGGGTCAACGAGCAACGGTTCGGGATCCCCTTCGAGCATCCCGCGCCGAAGGTCGCCGAGGCCGTGCACGTGATCCGAGACGTCCTGGGCACGTTCGAGGGCAAGCCCATCGATCACCGCGGCAGGTTCTACGCAATCACCATGCCGCCCTTCCCAGGCGCCGGGCCGGCCCCGGGAGGCGTTCCCATCTACCTGGCGGCTGTGAACAGGGTCATGGCGGAAACGGCCGGCCGTTGCGCCGACGGCGTCCTCGGGCACCCGATGACCAGCCCGGCGTGGATCCGGGAAGTGCTTCGTCCAGCTATTGAGCGAGGTGCGAAGGAGGCAGGCAGGGACCCGGGTGAGGTGAACGTCACGACCGGCGTGATCCTGGCCGTCTCGGGGGATCGACAGCAGGCCCGGCGAGAGGCCGCCCTGCAGATCGCTTTCTACGCCACCACCCGCACGTACCGGCCGGTGCTCGAGCTGCACGGATTCCAGGATCGCCTGGAGCCTCTCCGGCGCGCCTTCGTGAGAAAAGACTTCGCCGACATGACCGAGATCGCCTTGCCCATGGTCGACTTGCTGGCCGTGGCGGGGAACGAAGAGGAGTGCCGAGAGCGGCTCGCCGGCTTCGATGGCCTGGTGGACCGGGTGATCCTGGGGGGCGCGTGGATCGGGCCTTCCGAGGAGCGCGTGCTCGAGAACCACCGGGCCATCGTGGAAACATTCGCTCCCGGCCGATCCTGAATCGAGGCGCAAGAGCCACATGCCGTACCTCGTGCGACCCGATGGCTGTCGTCTCTATCACGAGCTGCACGGGCCGGAAGCCGCTTCGCCCCTGATCCTGCTGGAGGGCGTGGGCGGGGACATCCCCGGCTGGCGAAGAAACATCCCGCACCTCGCCACCGAGCACAGGGTCCTCGCCTATGACTTCCGGGGAAACGGTCGCTCGGACAAGCCGGACGCGCCGGTGACGATGGGCACATTCGTGGAGGACACCCTGGCCCTGCTCGACCATCTGGCCATCCTGTCCGTGCACGTCTACGGTCAGTCCTTCGGAGGCATGGTGGCCCAGGAGATGGCCCTGACCCGCCCGGGGCGGGTCGCTTCGCTCGTGCTGGCCTGCACCCACGCGGGGCCCCGGCTCGCCGCGCGAGTGGATCCGCCGGCCAAAGTGCCCAAGGACAAGCCTTACCTGGCTCTGTACTCGCAAGCGTTCGCTCGGGAGCATCCGGACCACGTCGCCGAGGACATCCTCGTAGGAAGCCAGAATCCCCAGCCGCCCCAGGCCGCGCGGAGGCAGTGGGAAGCCATCCAGGGATGGGACGCATGGGACCGGCTGGGCGACATCAGGTGTCCGACCCTGGTGCTGCACGGGACCGAGGACCGGCTGATCGCGCCCCGGAACGCGCAGATGCTCGCGGAGCGGATACCCGGAGCCACGCTGTTCCTGTTGGAAGGCGCCGGCCACGTGTACCACTCGGAGCAACCCGAGGCGGCGGACCAGGTTGTCCTGGACTTCCTGAGAACGGTGGAAGGGCACCGATGAGCGACATTCCGGAAGAGGTCTTGGAGCTGGCGCGGCAGCGGGAGGCCGCCCGCTCCGCGAAGGACTTCGCCAGGGCCGATGAGCTGAGGGATCGGATCACGAAAGCCGGATTCGACGTCATGGACACACCCGCGGGCACCCAGGTCATTCCTGGTGAGGGGAGCAGCGCCAAGGCGGAGCCGACAACGTACCGCAACTCCCAGAAGGTCCCATCGCTCCTGTCCGAGCCGCCCACGTTCGAGGCGAGCGTCCACTGGCTCGTTCAGGGGTGGCCCGACGACATCGTCCGAGGGATGGAGTCCTTCGGCCGCCACTCAGGCGGCCGGTCGGTGCAGCACGTCGTCGTGGACCTCACGGAGCGAGGCGCGTGGCCGGAGGAGACCGAGGTCATCCGGGTCGATCCCGAGCTCGGATGGGCCGCCGGACGCAACGCGGGCCTTGGACGTGCCGCCGGGCAAATGGTCGTGATCGTCGATGGTTCCGTGGAGGCCGAGGGAGACGTGCTCGGGCCCCTCGCCGATACGCTCGCGGATCCGGCGGTTGGTATCACCGGACCCTTCGGGATCGTGACCGAGGACCTTCGGGAGTTCCGCGAGTCCTCAGGGCCGGACGTCGATGCGATCGAGGGATACCTCCTCGCCTTTCGCCGCGAGCTCGTCGAGCGGGGCCTCCGGTTCGACGAGAAGTTCAAGTTCTACCGGACCGCGGACATCGAGCTGTCGTTTCAGGTGAAGGCGATGGGGCTTCGCGCCACCGTCACGCCCGTTCCGGTCAGGAAGCACGAGCACAGGATGTGGGCGAACACTCCCGAGGAGGAACGTGCCCGCCTGTCGAAGCGAAACTTCTACCGGTTCCTGGACAGGTGGCGCGGCCGCACCGACCTGCTGGTAGCCCGGGTCGAACGCAAGGGCGGCGCGTAGCCGCCGGGGCCCCCCGCGATCGAGCGCGAAGCGCGAGCGAGGGGGGGTGGCGGCGTCGACAGCCGCCATGTCGCCCTTGGGCTGACTTACGCGTCGGGGCGGACGGGGATTTCCTGGGTGGGTGCGGCCGAGTCACCGGCCCGCGACACGATGACCTCTGCGTCCGCAGGGACCTTGTCGCCCCTTTCCTTGGCCTCATCGGCCTGCCTCTGCCGCGTCTCTCGCTTCAGCTCTTCCTTCGTGGGGATGGGCTTGTCGCCGTCCAGATACCGGCGGAGCTCGCCGCCCTCGATGACCTCGCGCTCGATCAGCACGTCGGAGAGCTTGCGCAGGTTCTCCTTGTCGTTCTCCAGGATCTCTTTGGCCTGGTCCTGCGCCTCCCGGAGCAGCCGGGCCACCTCCTCGTCGATCACGCGTGCGGTCTGCTCGGAGAACTCGGGGCGCTCGCCGGGGAACAGGGGGCGCCCGCCCGCCGAGCGGAACCCGTCGTTCCCGAAGGACAGGGGGCCGAGCTTCGGACTCATCCCGTACTCGACCACCATTGCGCGGGCGATCTCCGTGGCCTGCTGCAGGTCGTTCTGGGCGCCCGTGGAGATCTCGCCGAAGGTGAGCTCCTCGGCCGCTCGTCCTCCCATCGCGAAGACCAGCCTGTCGCGCAGCTCGGGCTCGGTCATCAGATAGCGATCCTCCAGCGGCCGGACCATGGTGATGCCGAGCGCGGCGACTCCGCGCGGGACGATGGTGACGCGGTGGACGGGGTCGATGTTGTGCGACCGGAGGGCCACCAGGGCGTGCCCCATCTCGTGGACAGCCACCCGGACCTTGTCGCGCTCCGACATGACCCGGCTCTTCCTCTCCAGGCCCGCGACCACGCGGTCGATGGCCTCCTCGAGCTCCTCCATGCCCACCCAGTTCTTCTCCCTGCGGGCGGCGAGCAGTGCCCCCTCGTTCACCACGTTGGCCAGATCGGCCCCGGTGAAGCCCGGCGTCCTGGCGGCGAGCGTCCGGAGGTCGACGTCCGGGTCAATCGCCACGCCCCGGCTGTGCACGCGGAGGATGGCCTCACGGCCACGCAGGTCTGGCCGGTCCACTACGACCTGGCGGTCGAACCGGCCAGGACGAAGCAGCGCCGGGTCCAGCACATCGGCCCTGTTCGTGGCGGCCATGATGATCACACCCTTGGAGGTGTCGAACCCGTCCATCTCCACCAGGAGCTGGTTCAGGGTCTGCTCGCGCTCGTCGTGCGAGCCCAGCGACCCTCCCAGCGCTCCAGCCCGCGACTTGCCGATGGTGTCGAGCTCGTCCAGGAACACCAGGCACGGGGCCTTCTCCTTGGCCTGCTGGAACAGCTCACGGACCCGAGCCGCGCCCAAGCCGACGAACATCTCCACGAACTCCGAGCCCGACATGTAGAAGAAGGGGACCGCGGCCTCGCCGGCCACGGCCCTGGCCAGGAGGGTCTTGCCACAGCCCGGAGGCCCGAGCAGGAGGACGCCCTTCGGGATCCTGCCCCCGAGCCGTTGGTACTTCTTG
>DASXTW010000069.1:0-39358 GCA_036505215.1 Actinomycetota bacterium
GCGTGCTACCTTTCGATCCGCCATTGCAAGCCGGGGGTAGACCTTGATCTGCTCGAACTGCGGCACGGAGAACCCTGCGGACCGCAAATTCTGCGGGGAGTGCGGGTCTGCGCTGGTGCTGGTCTGCCCGAACTGTGGCAATCCGAACGCACCGAGGTTCAAGTTCTGTGGGGAGTGCGGAACGTCACTCGCCGGAGCTGGGGCTGGCGCCGGCAGCCTGGTGGTGTCGGCATCTGGGGTGGCCGCGACTCCGAGCGTTCCCCCGGTGTCCGAGCGGCGCCTGGTCTCTGTGCTCTTCGCCGACCTGGTCGGGTTCACCTCGCTCTCGGAGAACCGAGATCCCGACGAGGTCAGAGACCTCCTCTCGCAGTATTTCGACACCTGCCGACGGCTGATCGCCCGGTACGGCGGAACCGTCGAGAAATTCATCGGAGATGCGGTGATGGCCGTGTGGGGCACACCCGTCGCCCAGGAAGACGACGCCGAGCGGGCGGTGCGGGCGGCCCTCGAGCTCGTCGAGGCCGTCCGGACGCTCGGGGAGACCGTGGGCTCGGGCCTGCTGAACCCGCGGATCGGCGTGCTTACCGGGGAAGCTTCCGTCACGCTCGGCGCGGAGGGGCAGGGGATGGTGGCGGGAGACCTGGTCAACACGGCCTCGCGGATACAGGCGGTGGCCGACCCGGGGACCGTCCTGGTGGGTGAATCCACGCGCCGATCGACCGAGGCGGCCGTCATGTACGAGCCGGCCGGGGTCCACGACCTCAAGGGAAAGGCAGAGCCAGTTCCACTTTGGCGGGCCGTACGGGTGGTGGCCGGCGTCCGGGGCACGATGAAGTCGGCCGGGCTGGAGGCTCCCTTCGTCGGCCGGGACCGCGAGCTCCGTTTGGTCAAGGAGATCTTCCACGGGACCATCGACAGCCGAAAGGCCCACCTGCTCTCGGTGATCGGCATCGCCGGCATCGGCAAGTCCAGGCTGGCGTGGGAGTACTTCAAGTACATGGACGGCCTTCAGCAGGTCGTGTGGTGGCATCGGGGTCGCTGCCTGGCCTACGGAGAGGGCGTCACCTACTGGGCCCTGGCCGAGATGGTCCGGGGGCGCGCGGAGATCCTGGAAGGCGAGGACGAATCATCTTCGCTGACGAAGCTCGGGGCCTGTGTGGAGCAATGGATCGAGGACCCCGAAGAACGAGCCTGGGTGGAGCCCCGCCTGGCCCACCTGTTGGGTCTGGAGGAGCGAACCGCCAGAGAGCCCGAGGACCTCTTCAGCGCGTGGCGACTGTTCTTCGAACGCCTCGCCGAGCGCAACCCCACCGCCATGGTGTTCGAGGACATGCAGTGGGCCGACCGAGGGCTGCTGGATTTCATCGACTACTTGATGAATTGGTCGCGCAACCATCCCTTCTTCATCATGGCGCTGGCCCGTCCGGAGATCGCCGAGCGGCACCCCGACTGGGCGGCCGGACGGCGCGGGTCGACCACTCTCCACCTGGAGCCCCTGTCCGACCGGGACATGGAACGGCTCCTCACCGGACTCGTCCCCGGGCTCCCCGAGCGACTGACCAGGCAGATCCTCGAGCGCGCGGAAGGCGTCCCGCTCTACGCAGTGGAAACCGTACGGATGCTGCTGGACCGAGGCCTCCTGGCCCAGGAAGGGACCGCATACAGCCTGACCGGTGAGGTAGAGAAGCTGGAGGTCCCGGAGACCCTCCAAGCGTTGATCGCTGCTCGGCTCGACGGCCTGGACCAACAGGAGCGCTCGGTGCTTCAGGACGCGTCGGTCCTGGGCAAGACGTTCACGAAGTCGGCGCTTTCGGCCCTGACCGGCCTGTCAGAACGGGCTTTGGAACCAACCCTCGCGTCCCTCGTTCGAAAAGAGATCCTGGGCATCCAGGCCGACCCGCGATCGCCGGACCGAGGACAGTACGGGTTCTTGCAGGACCTGGTGCGGAAGGTGGCGTACGACAGGCTTTCGATCAAGGAGCGGAAGGCCCGACACCTCGCTGCAGCCGCCCACCTGGAGTCGGAGAGGGGCCGGGAGGAGGTCGAGATCGTCGAGGTGCTGGCCTCTCACTACCTGGAGGCCTACAGGGTTGCCCCGAACGCTGCCGACGCCGACGAGATAAGGGCGAAGGCGCGCGATGCGCTGGTGCAAGCGGGAAGACGATCGGAGTCGCTCGCGGCCCCCCATCAGGCCTACGGCTATTACATGCAGGCGATCGAACTGACCGAGGCCTCGCTCGAGATGGCCGAGCTACACGAGCGCGCGGGAGTGGTCAGCTTCCGGGCCGGGCGGCCGAACGACGCGGCCCCCCACTACGAGGAAGCGGTCGCTCTCTTCCAGCGCGAGGGGCGTCCGCGGGATGCGGCCCGGGTTACCGGGTGGTTCGGGGACATCGCCTTCAGCTTCGGGCGATTGGAGGAAGCGGCGGCGAGGATGCAGGAGGCCTTCGAGGTTCTCTGGGAGGATCCGGACGAAGCTTTCGGCCTGGTAGCCGTTCACCTGACCCGGATGCTCCATTTCTCGGGGCGCACGGAGGAGGCATTCGAGCGAAACGAGCGAGCGCTCGAGGTCGGGGAGAGGCTCCAACTCCCCGAGGTGCTTGCCGAGGCCCTCAACAACAAGGGCATCATGCTCTGGACGCGCGGTCGACGTGAGGAAGGGTTGCTGCTTGTGAGACACGCCCTCGAAGTCGCCCTGGACAACGAGGTGTACTGGGCGGCCCTGCGCGCCTACAACAACATCTCCGCTCTCGCGTTCGAAGCCGATCGGCTCGAGGACGCTATCCGGATGAGCCAGGAAGGTCGAGAGCTCTCCCGGAAGCTCGGCTTCCGGGCCTTCGATCTGAACTTCCTGGTCGGCGACGTGTCGGCACTGGTGACGATCGGCCGCTGGGACGAAGCGTTGGCCAGAGCCGCGGAGTTCGAGGCATCGGCGGAAGACTTTGCCGAGGTACAGTTCGCTCGGAACGAGCTCATCACGCTCGTCGAGGTGTACGCGCGGCGCGGAGAACCCGACGAAGCCAGGAAGCTGCTGGAGCGCTTCGCCGAGCTCGGGCGTTCCGATGAGGTCCAGGCCAGGACCATTTTCGCGGTGCACCAGGCCATCGCAGCACGAGCCGAGGGAAGGGCCGAAGAGGCGCTCCACGAAGCCGAGCGGGCCCTGGAAGCCAAAGACGCCCTGGGTCTGGCGCACGGGGCCATCAAGTTCGGGCTAATCGAGGCCATCGAGGCAGCTCTTTCGCTCGGAGACATCGACAAAGCTGAAGGATTGGTCGGCGAACTGGAGGCGAAGCAGCAGGAACTGACGCCTTTCGTTCGGGCCCAAACCGCCAGGTTGCGGGCCAGGATCCACGCGATGGAGGGCCAGGACGCGGACGTGGGGAAGGGATTCCAGACGGCTGTACAAGGGCTGCGCGCCATCCCCACCCCGTTCTGGGTCGGGGTCACTCTCCTGGAGCAGGCCGAATGGCTGCTCGACCATGGTCGCTCGGAAGAGCCCGCGCCGTACCTGGCCGAGGCGAGAGAGCTCTTCGAGGGGCTGCGGGCGAGGCCCTGGATCGAGCGCGTCTCCGAGGCATCTGAGCGTTTGACGGAGCAGCCCGCCTCCGCGGCTCCGGCCTGAGAACCCCCCGGACTGCCCTAGACTCTGGCCTCGTGCCGGAGTTCCCAACCGAAGAGATGGGGCTCACCCACCTGTTGGTGGTGAGCGACCTAGCGCGCTCTGTCCGCTTCTACCGAGACGTGCTCGGGGCGGAGCTGTACCGCGAATACGGCGGAACGTCGGCTGTGTTCAAGCTGTTGGGGAACTGGCTGCTCCTGGTCACAGGTGGAGACCCAACCGAGGACAAGCCCACCGTGACGTTCGCCCCACCGGCAGATCCGGACACGGTCAGCACCGAGATGATCTTTCGCGTGCCCGACTGTCGAGGGGCCTACGAGCTGTTGAGGGCTCGGGGGGCCGAGTTCCTGACGCCGCCCGTGGATCGCGGCGGCGAGATCCGGGCCTTCTTCCGCGACCCCGACGGATACCTGTTCGAGATCAGCGAGCTGGTCGCACGGCCATAGCTCCGGATCGGGCACCATGGACCCGGTCCGTCCACGTAGGCTCCGGAAGGATGGCGTCGCCACTGGACTCCGAAGATCCCTACCCCCGGTTCTCTGCTGCTGAGCAGGATCGGCGGCGCCGCGAGGTCCTCGCGGCGATGGAGGCAGCGGAGGTCACTCAGCTCGTGACCTATGGGGCCAACCGCTTCGGCTCAGCGGTCCAGTGGCTCACGGGATGGCCGGTCACGCGCGAGGCGGTGGTCCTCGTCGGCCGTGACCTGCCCGACCTGCTGTTCGTTCAATTCCACAACCACGTTCCCAACGCTCGGGAGCTGGCTCCTCGCTGCGAGGTCCGGTGGGGAGGGGTGTCGACCATCGACACTGTCGTGGAGGAGCTCGAGAGCCGTGGAGCGCGGGGACGGATCGCGGTGATGGGCACCCTCCCGGCCACCCATCACATGGCCCTGACCTCTCGGTTCGACCTCGTCGACCTCAACCAGGCCTACACGAGGATGCGTCTGATCAAGTCCCCGGAGGAGATCGATTGGGTCCGAGCGGGAGCTGAGCTGACTGATCGCGCCGTCGACGGGCTCAGGAACGGTGCGCGCCCCGGTGTCACCGAGCACCAGCTCGCCGACATGGTCGAGCACGGGTACGTGCCCGTGGGCGCAACGACGCTCATCCACTACTTCGGGGTCACACCGATGGCGGCGCCAGAGCGATGTGTCCCAGCCCAATACACCTCGAACCGGGCGCTGCAGGCCGGCGACGTCCTCCTGACGGAGATCAGCGGTTCCTTCTGGGATTACCCTGGCCAGGTCCTGAGGACATTCGCGATCGCCACCGATCCGACGCCGCTGTACCGACGGCTGCACGAGGTCGCGGATGCCGCCTTCGACGCCATCGTCGGCCGCCTGCGGCACGGGACCCACGCGACGGAGGTCGTCGATGCTGCTTCCATCATCGAGGAGGAAGGCTTCACAACCTACGACGACTTGGTGCACGGATTCGTCGGGGGCTACTTCCCTCCGGTGTTGGGCAGTCGGAGCCGCAGCCTCTGGCCGGTTCCGGACCTGGAGTTCCAGGCGGGAATGACCGTGGTGGTGCAGCCGAATGTGGTTACCGCCGATCATCGGGCCGGGGTGCAGACGGGAGAGCTCGTGCTGATCACGCAGAGCGGGGCAGAGCGGGTGCACGGCACAGAGCGCGGCCTTCACCGGATCGGCGACTGAATGGAAGATATGGCCACAGGCGGGGAGACGGAGCGACGCCGCCCTGTCGGCAGCCACATTGGTCGCTCCATCGCCAGGGTTGAGGATCGGGACCTGGTGACCGGGAGCGGCCGCTATGTCGCAGATGTCGTGCTGCCCGGCTGCCTGGAAGCGGTGTTCGTCCGTTCGGTCCTGGCCCATGGGGCGCTCCGGTCGGTCGACCTGACCGAGGCCCGGACCCTCTCGGGCGTGATCGGCGCATTCACCGCGGCCGATCTCCCCGAGCTTCCCACTCTTCCTCCACCGACCGGAATGCCTGCGCAGATGGCCCGCCCCGCCTTGGCCCGGGACCGGGTCCGCTTCGTCGGCGAGGCGGTGGCGGTGGTGGTGGCCGAGGACAGAGCCCGGGCCGAGGATGCCGCTGAGCTCGCGGTGGTCGAGGGGGAACCCCTTCCGTGCGTGCTCGACCCCGTCGACGCGTCGGATGACCGCAGCGTGCGGCTGTTCGAGGGCTCGAGCAACGTCGCTTCTGAGAGAACGTTCGGTGAAGAAGCGCCCGAGGCCTTCGAGGACGCGCCGATCGTGGTTGATCTGTCGATCCGGAACGGTCGAGTGGCTCCAGTATCCATCGAGCCGCGAGGCTTCCTTGCTGCACCCAAAGGAGACGGCGAGCTCACGGTGTGGTGCTCCCATCAGGCCCCCCACAGGCTTCGAGACCATCTCGCCGGGGCGTTCGAACTGGACCGGGACGCCGTCCGAGTGATCGTGCCGAAGGTCGGAGGCGCGTTCGGGGCGAAGAGCCAGACCTACCCCGAGTACATGGTGATTGCGCACCTGGCCATGACGCTCGGTCGGCCCGTCCGATGGATCGAGGGCCGCAGCGAGGGCTTCGTGGCGGCTACCCACGGCCGGGGACAGCAGCAGCGCCTCCGGTTGGCCGCCGACGGCGAGGGGCGGATCCTGGCCCTGGAGGCGCACATCGACGCTGACCTGGGAGCCTACCCGCACACCGGAGCTGCGGTCCCCACCTTCACCGCGTGGGTCATGTCCGGCCCCTACCGGATCCCCCGCCTCTTCGTGCGAGTGCGAACCGTGGTCACGAACGCTCCCCCCACGGCGTCCTACCGGGGCGCCGGTCGACCGGAGGCCGCCTTCGCCCTCGAACGGCTCATGGATGAGCTGGCCCGGAAGCTCGGCATGGACCCGGCCCAGGTCAGGTACCGGAACTTCATCTCCCCCGACGAATTCCCATATCGATCGCCTACTGGAGCGGTGTACGACAGCGGTCGCTACGCCGATGCGCTCGAACTGGCGCTCGACCTGGCCGAGTACGGCCGGCTGCGGGAGGAGCAGAAGCGACGTCGAGAGGCTGACAGCGGGCGGCTGCTCGGGATCGGAATCGGCAGCTTCGTGGAGCGCTCTGGCGGACAGGTGGAGATCAACGAGTTCGGAAGCGTGGAGGTCTGCACCGACGGGTCCATCGTGGCCAGGACCGGTGCTTCCTCGCAAGGCCAGGGGCACGAAACGGTCTTTGCGCAGGTCGTGGCCACGGCGCTCGATGTGGAGCCATCCCGGGTCCAGGTACTCCAAGGGGATACCGCCGAGGTGCCCCAGGGAAATGGCACGTTTGCCAGCAGGTCTCTCCAGATCGGGGGCCCAGCGCTCTTCCTGGCGGCCCGGCACGTTCTGGAAGAAGCTCGGCGGAGGGCCTCTGAGATGCTCGAGGTCGCTCCCGAGGACATGAAGTACGGGGAAGGGACGTTCTCCGTGGTGGGTTCGCCCGACCGAGCCGTCACGCTGCGCCAGGTCGCAGCCGAGGACCAGATCATGGGCACCGAAGTCTTTGAGTCGGCCCAGGCCTTCCCCTTCGGCTCCTACGTCGCAGTCGTGGAGATCGATATGGATACCGGAGATATCGAGGTCAGGAAGCTCGTGGCCGTGGACGACTGCGGGGTGGTGGTGAGCCCGCTGATCGTTGAGGGGCAAGCGCTCGGCTCGATCCTCCAGGGATTGGGGCAGGCCATGTACGAGGAAGTGATCCACGACGAGCAGGGCCAGCCTCTCACAGCGTCGCTCCTCACCTATGCGGTGCCCTCGTCGACTGAGCTCACGGAGATCGTCCTGGCCTCGACGGTGACGCCCAACCCGAACGGGCCCCTGGGAGCCAAGGGTGCCGGCGAGGCAGGGTGCATCGGCACTCCGCCGGCGGTCGTGAACGCGATCATCGACGCCCTCCAGGGTTGCGACGTGAGCGAACTCGACATGCCTGTGACACCCGAAAAGGTGTGGAGGGCTCTGCGCACCCCGATTTGACCACCGCCGTTCGCGAGGCATACCGTGGACCTGACCTTCAGATCGTCTGTTGGTCTGACAAACCCTCGGCGACGCGGGGTACCTCGTCGAAATGTTCGAGCCGATCGAGCGACGCAAGGTCTACGAGCAAGTCGCGGAGCGGCTCCTCACGGAGATCGCGGACCGGAGGCTCAAACCCGGCGATCGGCTACCGCCCGAGCGAGTCCTTGCCGAGGCCTACCGAGTGGGCCGGTCGTCGGTGCGGGAGGCACTCCGGATGCTCGAGTCGAGGGGACTCATCCGCTCCATGGGTCATGGCGCATTCAAGGTCGCCGACTACGGCAATCCCCTCAACCAGTCGCTCGGCCTGCTTCTGTCGCTCAGGGACGGCGACCTTCTCGAGCTCTACGAGGTCCGAAGGATCATGGAGGTGGAGGCCGCCGGCCTGGCCGCGGCGCGTCGGACGGAGGAGGACCTCGCCCGGATGCGGTCGGCCATCGACGAGATGGTCCTGGGGCTGTCCTCCCGTGAGCGCTACATCGGAGCCGACGTCGACTTCCACCTGGCCATCGCCCGCGCCACCGGGAACCGGATCGCCTCCCACATGATGGACGCCGTCCGGGACGTGATGCGCCGGGCGCTGAGCTCCATCTATAGCATCCCGGGAAGCCCTGAACGGTCCACGGAGCAGCACCGCCGGATCTTCAAGGCCATCTCCGCGGGGGAGCCCGACGAGGCGCGCAAGCAGATGCGCGAGCACCTGCTTCGGGTCGAAGGCGAGATCCGCGACGTCCTGAGAGTGCGGGCCGACGAGGCGATCGCAGCGCCCACGACGGAGGCCTCCAGCCCGCTTGAAGCTCGGACGGAGGCGAGGGCCTGATGGCCGAGCTCGGGTTCGTCGGGCTCGGACTGATGGGTGGGCGCATCGCCAAGCGCCTGATGGAGGCTGGCCATTCCGTGGTCGGCTTCAACCGGACCCGGTCCAGGGCCGAATGGCTGGCCGACCTGGGCATGGCCTTAGCGGAGACCCCCCGAGCGGTGGCAGAGGCCGCCGAGGTGACGTTCAGCATGGTCACTGGGACCGACGCGCTTCTGGCCGTGGCCGACGGCGACGACGGGATCCTGGCCGGGCTCTCTCCGGGCAAGGTTTACGTCGACATGAGCACGGCCAGCCCTGCGGCGAGCCGGGACCTGGCCGAGCGGGTCGCGGGGCAGGGCGCCACCATGCTCGACGCCCCGGTGTCGGGGAGCGTCAGCACGCTGGAGGAGGGCAGGCTCTCCATCATGGTCGGGGGCGACGAAGTCGTACTCGAGAGGATCCGGCCGATCCTGCTCGATATCGGCTCCAAGGTCATCCACGTGGGAGCGAACGGCCAGGCAGTGCTGATGAAGGTGGCCACGAACCTCAGCCTGGCCGTCCAGATGCTTGCGTTCAGCGAGGGGGTGCTGCTGGCCGAGAAAGCCGGCATCAAGCGGGAGACCGCGGTCGAGGTTCTCCTCTCCAGCGTGGTCGCTTCGCCCATGGTGAAGTACCGCGGCCCGTTCGTCCTGGAGATGCCGGAGGAGGCTTGGTTCGACGTGGACATGATGCAGAAGGACCTGCTCCTCGCGCTCGAGGCGGGGCGGGAGCTCGACGTCCCCCTCCCTACGACCGCGGTGACGAACGAGTGGCTCACTGCAGCCCGTGCGATGGGGCTCGAGAAACAGGACTTCGCCGTGCTGTTCGAGGTCCTGGCTCGGATGTCGGGGATCACCTGATGGCCACGGGAGCGAGGCGACGTGGGGACGGGCAGGTCGGGGTAGAGGTGTCTCCGGAACTCGCCCGCCAGATGTACGAGCAGATGCTGCGGATCCGACGGTTCGACCTGCACGTAAACCAGCTCTACCTGAGCGCGAAGATGCCCGGCCTCGCCCACCTGTACGTTGGCCAGGAGGCGGTGGCCGTCGGTGTGTGCAGCGCGCTCCGACGGGACGACTACATCACCAGCACACACCGGGGCCATGGGCACTGCCTGGCCAAGGGAGCGCAGATCCGCCGCATGTTCGCAGAGCTGCTGGGCAAGGAGGAAGGGTACTGCCGGGGCAAGGGCGGCTCGATGCACATCGCCGATCCCGAGAGCGGGAACTTGGGGGCGAACGCCATCGTGGCCGGCAGCACCGGGATCGCCACGGGGGCCGCTCTCTCGGCGAAGATGCGCGGGACCGACCGGATCGCCGTGTGCTTCTTCGGTGAGGGGGCACTTGGACAGGGAGTCCTGTACGAGGTGATGAACATGGCCTCGTTGTGGAAGCTCCCCGTCGTCTATGTCTGCGAGAACAACCTCTACAACGAGTACACCCACTACTCCGAGACCACGGCGGGGTCGGTCATCGACCGGGCGTCGGCCCTGGGGCTAGCGGCCGAGTCCGTGGACGGCCAGGATGTCCGAGCGATCTATGGGGCCGCCCTCCGGGCGGTGGAGCGGGCTCGGGGCGGAGATGGGCCCTCGTTCCTCGAGTCCCTGACCTACCGATTCTTCGGGCACCACGTCGGCGACGTCGACCGCAGCTACTACCGGTCGAAGGAGGAGGAGGAGGACTGGAAGACGAACCGCGATCCCGTCCGGATCATGGCCGACTGGATGATCGAACGAGCTATCGCCGACCGGGAAACTCTGGATCGGATCGAACAGCACGTCGAGGCCGAGGTGGCCTCCGCTGAGGAGTGGGCGCTCGGCGCTCCCTATCCAGACCCCTCGGAGGTTGACCAGGATGTCTATGCCTAGCCGGGTGGCCACGCCGGCGCCAGCCGGACTTCGGGAGCTGAGCTTCGCCCAGGCAGTGAACGAGGCCCTGGCCGAGGAGCTCCGCCGGGACCCCAGCGTGTTCATCATCGGCGAGGACGTGGGGGAGGCGGGGACCCCGTTCAAGGTCCTGTCAGGGCTCATCGAGGAGTTCGGGCCGGACCGGGTGATCGACTCCCCGATCTCGGAGGCCGGCATCACCGGACTCGCCGTGGGGGCCGCGATGACGGGCATGCGTCCGGTGGTCGACATCATGTTCGGCGACTTCATGACCCTGGTCATGGATCAGCTGGTCAACCAGGCCGCGAAGGTCCATTACATGTCCGGCGGCAAGCTGAACGTGCCCATGGTGGTCCGGACCACGCTGGGGGCCACCCGGCGATCTGCCGCTCAGCACAGCCAGAGCCTTCACGCGTGGTTCAGCCACGTCCCGGGCCTCAAGGTGGCACTCCCGGCTTCGCCCCAGGACGCCAAGGGCCTGCTGAAGGCGGCCATCCGCGACGACAGCCCGGTGGTCGTGTTCGAGGACAAGATGATGTACCAGAGCAAGGGACCGGTCCCCGAGGGCGACTTCCTCATCCCCCTGGGGGCGGCCGAAGTGAAGAGGGCAGGCAGGGACGTCACGATCGTGGCCACCTCCAGCATGGTTCACGTCGCACTGTCGGCCGCGGACCTGCTGGAGGGGGAGGGCATCAGCGCCGAGGTGGTCGATCCCCGTACCGCGGTGCCCCTGGACCGGGCCACGCTCGTCGAGTCGGTCCAGAAGACCGGCCGGGCGATCGTGGTGGACGAAGGCTACGAGCGGTACGGGGTGACGGCGGAGCTGGCCTCGGTGATCGGCGAAGGAGCCTTCTATCACCTCGACGCACCGGTCAGGCGCCTCGGAGCGATGGACGTGCCTATCCCGTTCTCTCCCGTCTTGGAGGATCTGACCGTGCCGACGCCGGAATCCGTGGCCGCCGCAGCACGGGAGCTGTGCAGGGAAGCGGCGAAGGGGTGAGGGACGGATGACCGTGCGGTACGCGAAGTCGTGGGGCGTGATGGGGACCGACTGGGAGCAGCGGATCGACTACGAGCGCCTCCGGGCCGAACGGCTCACCCGAGTGAAGAAGCTCCTGGCGGAGTCGGAGCTGGGGGCCCTGTTGTGCTTCGACATGAACAACATTCGCTACGTCACCGCCACCCACATCGGGACCTGGGCCATAGACAAGCTGGTCCGGTTCGCCCTGCTCCCGCGGGACGACGAACCGATCCTGTGGGACTTCGGGTCGGCCGCCCGCCACCATCAGCTCTACTCGCCGTGGCTGGGCGACCGGTCGCGCGCCGGCATCTCCACCCTGCGCGGAGCTCTCGGCCCGGACGTGGGCCAAGCGATCGACGTGGCGGCCAAGATCAAGGCGGAGTTGGAGGAGCGGGGGCTCGGCGGGGAGCCCGTCGGCGTTGACGTCGCGGAGATCCCCGTCCTGGAGGCGCTGGGAGCCGCTGGCCTCACCGTGGTCGACGGGCAGCAGCTGATGCTCGAGGCTCGGCGGATCAAGACAGAGGACGAGATCACTCTGCTGAACACGGCCTGCGCCATGGTCGACGCGGCCTACGAGGATCTGTATCGGGCGATGCGCCCTGGGATGAGCGAGAACGAGTGCGTCGGGCTGGTGAGCAAGGTCTTGTACGACCTCGGCTCGGAGCACGTCGAGGGGGTCAATGCCATCTCAGGGGACCGGTGCAATCCCCATCCCCACGTGTTCACAGACCGGCTGCTCCGGCCCGGTGACCCCGCATACTTCGACATCCTCCACGCCTTCAACGGCTACCGGACCTGCTACTACAGGACGTTCGCGGTTGGCAGCGCGTCCCGGGTGATGGTGGACGCGTACAAGAGGTGCCGGGAGATCCTGGACACGGCCATCGATATGATCCGGCCCGGCGTCACCACGGCCGACGTGGTCGCCACGTGGCCCGGGGCCCAGGAATTCGGTTTCGCCAACGAAGAGGCGGCGTTCGCCCTCCAGTACGGGCATGGGGTGGGCCTGTCGATCTGGGAGCGGCCGATCTTCAGCAGGCTCACCTCCCTCGACCATCCGGAGACGATCGAGGAAGGGATGGTCTTCGCTCTGGAGACATTCTGGCCGGCGACCGACGGATACTCTGCGGCGCGCATCGAGGAGCAGCTCGTGGTCACCGCTGACGGGTGTGAGGTCATGACCCGATTCCCTGCCGAGCAGCTCATGATCACGGCAGGCCGCTACATCACAGCCGTGGGTCCGTTGGCCGCCATGCGCGAACAGCAGTCACATCTCAACCGCGAGGGTGGGGCACGCCCGGGAGGGGACACGGAGAGCTGAGCCGATGGTCACCGAGCTCGTCATGCCGGCCCTGGGGGTAGCCCAGGAGACGGGGAAGTTGCTTCGGTGGCTCAAGGCCGAGGGCGAGGAGGTCGCCGCCGGCGAGCCGGTGATGGAGATCGAGACCGACAAGGTGACGGTGGAGATCGAGGCGCCGGCCGCGGGCACGCTCGCCCACGTGCGCGCATCCGAAGGAGAGGAGGTCCCGGTGGGCCAGGTGGTGGCGGTGATCCTGGCCCCAGGCGAGTCGGGGTCCGGGGCCTCAAGCAGCGAAGCGGTAGGCCCCCGAATAGCCGAGGCCACTCGCGGAGACGGAAGCCAAGGCGCCAGAGCTCCGGGTGGGCAGATCCTCGCGTCCCCACTGGCGAGACGACGAGCCAGAGAGGCAGGGATCGACCTGTCTGCCCTCGCGGGCACGGGACCGCAGGGAGCGATCACGCAGGCCGACGTCGAGGCCGCCCTCGCCGAACAGGATGAGCCTCGCCCCGCGGAGCGCGCGATGGAGGCCGAGTCTCGCCCTGAGGCAGCGCCCGTAGAGGTCAGCCAGGTGTGGCGCAGGATGGCGGAGCGCACCACCGCGAGCTGGACGACCACGCCGCACTTCTACCTTCAGCGGGAGGCGTTGACCGATCAACTCCTCGACCGGCGCCAGGCATTGCTCCAGAGCGGACGGAAGGTCACGGTCACAGACTTCCTGGTCAAGCTGGTAGCCACAGCGCTCGCAGAGCACCCGGAGATGAACACCTCTTGGGAGGGCCAGGGGCTGGTCCGGCATAGGGATGTCAACGTCGGAATGGCGGTGGCCACCGACGCGGGCCTGTTCGTCCCGGTGATCCCCCACGCTGACGCGCTTACCGTGGGCGAGATCGCCGCCCGTCGCAGGGACCTGGTGGCCAGGGCCCAGGAAGGCGCGCTTCGACTGGAGGACGTGCAGGGCGGAACCTTCACCGTATCCAACCTGGGGATGTTCGGGGTCGACGCGTTCACCGCCGTCATCAATCGACCCCAGACTGCGATCCTTGCTGTTGGCCGAGTCACTCACCGGGTGGTGGCGGTGGACGGCCGGCCCGAGGTCCGCCCGACGGTGTTCCTCACATTGGGTTGCGATCACCGGGCGGTGGACGGAGCGCGGGGGGCTCGCTTCCTGGGCGAGCTGGTTTCCCTGATCGAGAAGCCCCCGGAATTTCCTCCGTGATCGGAAGGGAAAGGCCATGAGAGCAGACCGAGCCGGAGAGCCGGAGATCGAGGGGGTGGTCTAAGAAGAGCGAGGAACAGGGGTTCGGCAAGGACGAGATCGAAGGGAAGGGGGAGGGGACGATGCGGCGTGGCGGACTGAAGGCTCTGGTGGGCCTGATGGCGTTGATGCTGGTGGCGGGCGCCTGCAGCAAGGCCAAGACCAGCGAGCAGGGTCAGAAGTCGAAAAAGGCTCTGGTGATCGGTGCGTCGCTGCCGCTGACCGGTGACTTTTCCGAGCCGGGCTCGGCAGCCAAGCAAGGGTATGAGGTCTGGCGGGACATGGTGAACAAGGCCGGAGGCCTGCTCGGCCGGCCGGTGAGACTGGTGATCCGGGACGACGCCAGCGACCAGAACACCATCGTGTCCGACTACAACCGGCTGATCTCGCAGGACAAGGTCGACCTGTTGCTCGGATCGTTCTCCTCGCTGCTGAACATCCCGGCTTCGGCGGTCGCCGAGCGGAACCAGAAAGTGTACATCTGCCCGGCCTGTGGCTCCCCGGACATGTTCAGCCGGGGCTTCCACTTCCTGTTCTTCGCCCAACCGGCCAGAGCGGTCCACCAAGCTGACCTGTTCTCCGAGTGGGTGCTCTCGTTGCCGGCCGACCAGCGGCCGAAGACGGCGGCCTACCCCGCCCAGGACGACCCATTCGCCGCACCGGTGGTCGATGGGATCAAGGAGAAACTTGAGGCGGCCGGCATCAGGACCGTCTACGCGAAGGTCTATCCCCCGGATACGACGAACCTGGATCCCATCGCCAGCGCGATCAAGTCGAGTGGGGCCGAGCTGGTAGCTCAGGGCTCGGTGTTCGAGGACGGGGTCGCGTTGGTCCGCTCCCTCATCAAGGTCGGCTACAGCCCCAAGACCATGTTCCAGACCACGGCCCCCTCGCTCGGCGCCCAGTACGCGAACGGAGTCGGGTCCGGCAACACCGAGGGAATCTTCTACGCGGTGAGCTGGAGTCCCGAGGCCGACTACCCCGTGAACAAGGACTTCGTCCAGAGCTACATCGCGAAGTTCGGCGGCCAGGCCAACGAGATCCCCGAGGACGCCGCGGACGCGTTCGCCGCCGCCCAAGTCCTTCAGGCGGCGGTCAAAGCAGTGGGGTCGCTCGACCAGAAGGCCCTCGCCGACTGGATCCACTCGAACACGGTGAACACCATCCTGGGACCGCTCTCCTGGGACGAGACCGGCGCTCCGCAGCAGGCCTTCATCCTGGCTCAGTGGCAGGGGGGCCAATCGCAGATCGTGCTGCCGAAGGAGGTGGCCACCAGCGATCAGATCGTGTTCCCGAAGCCCGCATGGCAGTCATAGGTAGATGAGGCAGCTCATCCAGACCGTGGCGCTCGGGCTACTGGCCGGCGGCGTCTACGCGCTGATGGCATCCGGACTCACCCTGATCTTCGGGGTGATGAACATCGTCAACGTGGCCCAGGGTGCCTTCCTCATCCTGTCGGCCCTCTTCACCTACGAGCTGTGGACGCGGCTGGGGCTCGACCCCATCCTCTCGATCGCCGTCACCACCCCAGTGATGTTCCTTGTTGGATGGGTCGTCTACCGCCTGTTCGTGGCGAGGATCCGGCACGCGCCGGCGTCCATGTCGGTGCTCCTCACCTTCGCCCTCGCCATCACGCTGGAAGGAGCGATGGGCCTGGTCTGGAAGAACGTATACCGCTCCGTCACCCCGCGGTATTTCGCCTCGTCGTTCCACGCGGGCAGCCTGTTCTTCCCCAGGGCCCAGGTCTTTGCCTTTCTCACGGCCCTCGTGGTGCTGGCCATTCTGTATGTCCTACTCACCCGGACGTGGACCGGCCGGGCCATCCGCGCGAGCTCAGCGAACCCCCAAGGGGCCCAACTGGTCGGGGTGAGCATCGGCAGCGTCGCCGCGATGACTTTCGCCGTGGGCGTGGCCACCGCCGGCGCGGGGGGTTCGCTTCTGTCGATCCTCTACACGTTCTTCCCGGCTTCGCATTACCAGTGGATCTCGAGGTTGCTGGGGATCGTCGTCCTCGGAGGGATGGGGAGCCTGCCGGGGGCGGTGATCGGGGCCCTCATGCTGGGAGTGGCCGAGACCGTCACCGCGACCTACATCTCCATCCGGTGGGCGGTCGTCGTCTTCTACCTGGTCATCCTGATTGTCCTGTTGATCAGGCCGCAGGGGCTCATGGGAGTTCGATTACGGGAGGACGTGGCCCTGTGAGCGCCGGCCGAGGCAAGGGCCTGCTGCGGTGGGCGGTCCTCCTGGCCGGGCTGGCTTTACTGGTGGCGTTCCCGCTGGTGCGGAGGGAAGACGCCTACCACCAGACGGTTCTTTTCCTGATCTTCCTCTTCGCCGTCATGTCAGGCGGCTGGAACATCATCTCCGGGTTCACCGGATACGTCTCGCTCGGCCAGAGCGCCTTCCTCGGCATCGGCGCCTACACCGTGGCGCTGGTGGCGCTGCATGTCCACGTCTCGCCCCTCTTCCTGATCCCGCTCGGCGGCCTGGCCGCGGCCGCGTCCGCGGCCGTGTTGGGCGCGGTCGTCATGCGCACCCGGGGCCACTCCTTCGTCATCATCACCATCGCCTTCCTGTTCCTGATGCAGACGGTCGCCCTGAACTGGCGCTCGGTCACCCATGGGTCCAACGGGATCACGCTTCCCCTCCCCCGGTGGAACACCGACCTGGGCAACATGCCCTTCTACTACGTGATGCTTGGGCTCATGGTCCTGTCGGTGGCCCTGTCGGGCTGGATCCGAAGGACGAAGTTCGGCATGGGTCTGATCGCCATCCGAGAGGACGAGGACAAGGCCGCCGTCATCGGCGTGCGTACTTCCGTCTACAAGGTTCTGGCGTTCGTGGCCAGCGCGGTCTTGATCGGGATCGCCGGTGGCGTCTACGGCTACTTCCTCACGTTCATCGACCCCCGCGGCATGTTCGACATCCTGATGAGCGTCCAGATCGTCCTGGCCGCCTTGCTGGGAGGTCGCGGAACGATCTGGGGACCTGTGCTGGGGGCCTTCCTGCTGGTCCCAATGAACGAGATCACAAACAACTACTTCGGCGGGAGCCCAGGCGAGCGGTTGTTCGTGTTCGGTCTGCTCCTGGGCGCCGTCGTCCTGTTCCTTCCTCGGGGGGTGATCCCGACCATTCGCGGGTGGATCGATCGGATCCGGGAAGCCAGGCGACCCGCTCCCGCCCCGCACCCTTCCGCCACCGCGGCTTCCCGAACGGCCGGCCCCGGGGCTGCAGCCGCTCTGGAGGAGGGTGCGCCGCTCCTCGAGGTCGATGGGCTGATCAAGCGGTTCGGCGGCGTCGTCGCCGTGGACCAGTGCTCCCTGTTCGTCCGGCGCGGGAGCATCACCGGCCTGATCGGACCGAACGGCTCGGGGAAAACGACGCTGTTCAACCTGGTGAGCGGGATGAGCCGGGCAGACCGGGGGACTGTCCGGTTCGACAGCCGGTCCATCGATCGATCGCCGGCGTGGGACCGGGCCTACCTGGGGATCGGGCGAACCTTCCAGATCACTCGCTTGTTCAAGCACATGAGCGTGCTCGAGAATGTCGTGGCCCCGTTGGGGAGGTTCGCCTGGGCACAGCTGGGAGCGGACGCGGTGAGCGGTCCGGAGGCCCGGCGAGCCCAAGAGCTTCTGGAATTCGTCGGTATGTTGCCCCTCGCGGATCAGCCGGCTGGACGGCTCTCGTTCGGACAACAGAAGCTGGTGGAGCTCGCTCAGGTGCTCATGCTGGAGCCCCAGCTGATCCTGCTGGACGAGCCGGCGGGAGGCATCAACCCCACGCTCATCCAGCGGATCACGGAGCTGATCCGGGAGCTCAACCGGCAGGGAGTGACCTTCGTGGTCGTCGAGCACAACATGCCTCTGGTCCTGAACCTGTGCGACCCGATCCTGGTCCTGGCACGAGGGCGGTGCATCGCGCGGGGTTCGCCGGAGACGATCCAGGGCGACCCTGCGGTCCTGGACGCCTACCTGGGCGAGGGCTGGGGCCGGGTCGAGGAGAGGCTCGAGGTCTGATGAGTGGGCTGCTCCAGCTCGACGGGGTGGTGGCCGGCTACGGGGGCAGCAACGTCCTGCAAGGCGTGGACCTGCGGGTGGATCCAGGATCCCTGACCTGCATCGTCGGCCCGAACGGCGCCGGGAAGTCGACCGTGCTGAAGACGGTGAGCGGAATCCTCCGCCTGAAGCGGGGCACCATCGCACTGGATGGCGCGCCGATCGGCGGCAAGGACCCCGCCGAGATCCTCGAACGTGGCGTGGTGCAGGTTCCCCAGCAAGGCGGGCTGTTCCCCAACCTCACGGTCCGGGAGAACGTCCTGATGGGCGCGTACATCCTTCGGCGCCGGGGCGCCTTGGCCCGCCGTCGGTACGAGGAGGTGCGGGAGCTGATCCCGCTGGTGGCCGAGCGGGCCAAGGAGCGGGCGGGCAACCTGTCCGGAGGCCAGCGGCGGATCGTCGAGTTCGCCCGGTCCCTGATGCTCGATCCCCAGGTGGTGCTACTCGACGAGCCCTCGCTCGGCCTGGATCCGCGGAACCTTCGCCAGGTGTACGACCTCATCCTGCTCACCCATCGCGGAGGAAAGACCATCGTGCTCGTCGAACAGAACGTGCGGGTTGGCCTGGAGGTGGCCACTCAGGGCGTGGTGATGGAGAGCGGTCGCGTCAGGCTGGCGGGGCCCGCCACACAGATCCTGGGCAACCCGGAGATCGCCGACCTGTACCTGGGCGGTACCGTGAACGGGACGTCGTCGACAGCGGGGAGTGCGGAGGCCCGAACGCCTCGTTCGGTCCCATGAGTGGCGTCCTGTGGGCGGCCGCCGCGGGCATCGGGTTCGGCCTGTTCCAGACGGTGAACCGGGCCGCCCTCCTGGACATGGACGTCTACGAGTCCACCTTCATCCAACTGACGATCAGCGCCGTGATCTTGATGGTGGCTTCGGTGGCGACAGAGGATCTGAGCCAGCTCCGGCAAGCGCCAATAGGCGCCCTAGGCGAGTTCGCACTTGCCGGGATGGTGCACTTCTTCCTGGGATGGACGCTGCTGAACGCGAGCCAGAAGCGGATCGGGGCGGCCCGGACCAGTCCCCTCCTGGCGGCTGCGCCCCTGTTCGGGGCGGTGATCGCTGCGGTGGCGATCAAAGAAGTCCCCACAACGGTGAGCCTTCTCGGCGTCGCCCTCATCATCATCGGGGTGTACGTGGTGACCCTGGAACGGATTCCCGCGCGGGATCGAGTAGGAGTCGAGAGCGCGGGGGGACCGGCGGCGGTGGCGGGGGATGTTTCGACCTACAACCATCGTTCCCGGTGGAAGGCCTCGCTGTTTGGGCTGGGAACCGCGCTGTGCTGGGGGACCAGCCCCATCTTCATCCGACGGGGTCTCGACGGACTGCCCTCTCCACTTCTTGGCGTCACCATCGGCCTGCTCGCCGCCGTGGCCGCGTACGGCATCGCCATCCTGCTCGCCCGCCGCCCGGTCATCTCGCTGTCCCGCTCCCGCCAAGCCCTGGCCTGGAAGGCCGCCGCTGGGGTGCTGGTGGGACTCTCGACCTGGACACGTTGGTATGCCCTATCGCTCGTTCCGGTGGCGGTCGTGCTCGGACTCGGCCTGCTGTCCGTTCCCACTGTCATCCTGTTGGCGCCGCTCCTGGTGGGCCAGCACCTGGAGCGGGTCACCCCTCGGGTCGTGGGAGGCTCGGGGGTGGTCCTGCTGGGAGCCCTCGTGCTGATCCTACGGTCATGATTGTCGACGTCCACGCTCACGTCATCGTCGAGGCCATCACTCGAGCGGCCGACAGGGGGGACCGCTGGCGGCCCGAGGTCGCGTGGCGAGATGGCGCACAGGTTGTGGAGTTCGGCGGAAGGGAGATCCGCTCGGCGAAGAGAGAGTTCGTTCGGATCGACCGGATCCTGGAGGAGGAAGCAGCATCGCGGATCGATCACGTCGTGCTCTCCCCGTGGGTCCAGCTCCTCCCCTACGACCTCACCGGCGACGAGGCCCTGCGGATCTGCCGGATCCAGAACGAGGCGCTTTCGGAAATCGCCTCGGCGCATGCCGGTAGGGTCAGCGCGGTGGGAGCGGTCCCCATGCAGGAGCCAGAGGTCGCGGCCAGGGAGCTCGAGAAGCTGATGGGCCTGCCGAGACTTCGAGGTATCGAGGTCGCCGCCAGCGTGCGGGGCCTCTACCTGGGGGATGATCGGTTCACACCAGTATGGGAGGCCGCAGAGGAAACGGGCGCGGTGGTGTTCGTGCACCCGACGACTCGCGGATTCGACGTCCCAGTTCTCCACGACTACTACCTGTGGAACACAGTCGGCAACCCCGTAGAGACCGCTGTCACCGCCGCCCACCTGGTGATGGCCGGGGTCCTTGAGAGGCATCCTGCCCTCAGAGTGGTCCTCAGCCACGGAGGGGGAGCGCTGATGTCGGTACGGGGACGACTCCGCCACGCCCACGGGTTCCAGGCCGAGGCCCAGGCCCGACTCGGCGAAGCTCCCGGCTCATCGCTTCGCAGGTTCTTCTACGACACCGTGACCCACGATCCGGGGCTCCTGCGAGACCTCATCGAGTTCGCGGGTCCCGGCCAGGTGCTCCTGGGCTCCGACCGGCCGTTCGACATGGGGACGGACCGTCCCGTTGAGGAGGTCCGGGGCCTCGGGCTCTCGCCGGACCAGGAGGAGGCCATCCTGGGTGGAAACGCCGGGCGACTGTTCCGGATCGGGAGCCAGACGGCATGAAAGGGCGAGGGTGAGCGAGGCGGAGTTCGACGTCGTGGTGGCTGGGGCCGGCCACAACAGCCTCGTGGCGGCGGCCTACCTGTCGAAGGCCGGGCTGCGCTGTCTCATCATCGAGGCCCGGGACCAGGTGGGGGGCGACACCGCCTCCGAGGAGCTCACGCTCCCCGGGTTCTGGCACGACACGTGCTCCACAGCACACAACCTGATCCAGGCCAACCCGATGATCCGCAACAACGAGCTCGGTCTGGACGAATACGGCCTGGAGTATCTCCATCCCGACCCCGTGGTCCACGTGCCGTTCCCGGACGGGAGCTGGCTCACCCAGTGGCGAGACACCGAGCGAACATGTGAGGAGTTCGCACGGTTCTCCAAGGCGGATGCGGACGCTTACCGGGAGATGATCGCCGACTACGAAGCCATCGCCCCGATCTTCGGGAAGTATCGCTACACGCCCGCCGGCTGGGGAGGCACACTCCAGGAGATGCTGGCCGGGCAACCCGATGGGCCCAAATGGGTCCGGCGCCAGGCTATGAGCGCGTGGGAAATCATCCGCCACACGTTCGAGGACCCTCACTCGCGCGCGTTCATGCTGTGGATGGCCTTCATGACCGTCCAGCCGTGCGAAAGGCCGGGGACCGGGCTCCTCGCGTACTCCCTGCCGTTCGGGCGTCAGCGCCACAGCTGGACCCTGCCGAAGGGAGGCTCGGCGGCCCTCCCGAAGGCCCTGGCCGGGGTGATCCAGGACCACGGCGGAGCCATCCTCACCGGGAAGCGCGCGACCGGCCTGATCCTGCGAGGTGGCCGCTGCGCAGGGGTGGAGACGCACGACGGCGAGCAGTACCTGGCGAGGAGAGCCGTGCTGTCCACCCTCCACGTGAAGCAGTTGGTCGACATGGCGCCGAAGGAAGCATGGGGGGAGGACTTCCTGTATGGGACAGAGACGTGGAGCCCCGGGGTGTCGATGTTCGTCACGCACTACGCCACCACCGAGCCTCCGCGATTCCCGGTGGAGGACGGGGAGCTCTCCTCTGTGTCAGCGGGGATCCCCACCTCGATGCAGCGGATGCTCCGGGTGGGAGGCGACTTCCGGGCTGGGCTCGTAGCCGACGACGACCCCGTGTTGCTTGTCGTGTGCCCGACCGTGGCGGACCCCTCCCGGGCCCCCGAGGGCAGGCACACCCTGAAGGTCATCGGGTTCCAACCCTATGAGCTGCCCGAGGGCCCCGAGCGATGGGACAAGATCAAGGACCGAGTCTCGCGGGCGAACCTCGAGTGCCTCCGCCGGTACGCGCCCAACCTGACGGACGACAAGATCCTGGCCACGCTGGTGAAGAGCCCTTTGGACCTGGAGCGGTTCAACGCCCACAACTGGCACGGGAGCTGTCATGGAGGCGACATGGGACCCGCTCAGTCGGGCAACCTCCGGCCCGTCCCGGGGTGGGCCGAGCATCGCATGCCCATCCCCGGTCTGTACCAGACCGGTGCCACCACACATCCGGGGGGCTCCGTCTCGGGTGGACCCGGCCGCAACGCCGCCATGGTCATGCTGAAGGACTTCGGGACGAGCCTGGAGTCAGTGCTCGCTGGACCCTGAAGAGAACGAGACGACGGAGGAGACAACGAGAAGACATCGAGGAGGTCGGAGCCATGCCTGACGAGAGGATCACGGCCGCGGTCCAGAACTGGGCCCCACGGTTCGTGGCCCAGGGAGTCGACCACAACGACTTCGTCCGAGTCACGTCGGGGCTGGAGCGATGGGAGGAGTGGCTTCCGGCCTGGGTTGAGAACGGAGATCTGCACGCCGACTTGGCCGGAGACGCCGAGCAGCGAGGGCGCCGGGTGACGGCCGGCGAGGCATGGGTCCGGGCAGCCCTCAGCTACCACTTCGCCAAGTTCGTCTGGCTCGTGGACATGCATCAGCATCGGCGAGCGTCCAACTTGGCGGTAGCCAGCCTCCGCTCAGCCCACCCGCTGCTGGACAGGACCGCGGAACGACTGGAGATCCCGTTCGAGGGCATCACGATGGTGGCCAACCTGCGCCGGCCGGCGGGGGTGGAGCGGCCGCCGATGGTCCTCCTCCTCCCCGGGTTGGATTCCACGAAGGAGGAGTTCTTCAACTGGGAGAGTGTGTTCCTGGCCCGAGGCCTGGCAACCGTCTCTCTCGACGGCCCGGGCCAGGGGGAAACGGGATACGAGACGCACATCCGTCCGGACTACGAGGTGGCGGTCACCGCCCTCCTCGACCACCTGGAGGGCCGGGCCGATCTGGACCTCGGGAGGATAGGCGCCGCGGGGGTGAGCCTCGGGGGGTACTACGCGCCTCGAGCCGCCGCCTTCGAGCCCCGGATCGGGACGGTGGTGGCCATCGGGGGTCCCTACAACTTCGGGGCGTGCTGGCCTCAGCTGCCATCGCTCACGCGAGAGGCGTTCCTCCACCATTCGGGGTCGGCGGACGAGGCGGAGGCGGAGAAGCGGGCGCATGAGCTCGACCTCTCGGACGTCCTGCCCGCCCTGGAACAACCCTTCCTCGTGGTATTCGGGAAGCTGGACCGGCTGATCCCCTGGCAACAGGCCGAACAGGTCGCGGCCGAGGCCCCGAACGCCGAGCTGGTGATGTACGAGGACGGAAACCATGTGTGCAACAACATCCCGTACAAGTACCGGCCGCTGGTGGCGGATTGGCTCGCCGAGAAGCTGGCCGGGGCCACCGTTCGAGGAGCGACCACGAGGAGTGAGGGTGCCTGAGCTCATGAAGCCTGAGGAATACATCGTTGTAAACAACGCCAGCGGAAAGATGCTGTCGCACACCGCGGCGGCGATCAGGGTCCGGGAGTTTCCGCAGATCGTTTCGGATGAGCCTCCGAAGCGAGGGGGGGAAGACCGGGGGCCGACCCCCCTGGAGTTCGTGCTGGTCGCGCTCTGCGCCTGAACGAACGTCTCGACGGCCAGGATGGCCGCCAAGATCAGGTTCGAGTACGAGGACCTGGAGTCGCGTGCGGAAGGGACCCTCGACATCCGGGGGCGGATGGGCCTGGCCGACGTCCCGGTGCATTACAAGACCGTCCGGCTGGCGGTCCGGATCAAGACGAGCGAGCCTGAGGATCGGCTGCTGCGGCTGGCCAGCCTGGTGGCGCGCTATTGCCCGGTGGATAGCCTGGTCCGGGCGGCAGTCCCCGACTACCAGGTCAGCTGGGGCCGGATGCAATAGGCCAGGGAGGAGACCACGATGTGCTACGACGGCAATGCCAGGCCACCCCTGCCGCCGATCTCCGGCGGAGCCGACCTGAACGAGGGTCGGGACCTGGTCCTCACGGCACCGGATGGCAACCGGTTCGCCGCGTATTCCGTGACCACTGACACACCCGGCGGCCCAGGGATCGTGATCCTGCCGGACGTTCGGGGGCTTCACGCCTTCTATGAGGACCTGGCCGTCCGTTTCGCCCAGGCCGGGGTGCACGCCACTGCCTTCGACTATTTCGGGCGAACCGCTGGCGTGGGAAAGCGAGACGACGACTTCGAGTACACGCCCCATACGCAGCAGTGCCGCCCCGAAACGATCGCCGCCGACGTCGCGGCGGCAGTGGCGCACGTGCGTTCGCCGGAGGGTGGCGCGGCGAGCTCGGTGTTCACGGTGGGGTTCTGCTTCGGCGGGCGCAACTCATTCAACCAGGCTGCGCGCGGTCACGGCCTGGCGGGGGTGATCGGCTTCTACGGCCGGGTCGCCCGAAACGACGACGACGACACCAACGCTCCGGTGGACCTGGCCAAGGGATACACATGTCCGGTCCTCGGCCTCTTCGGCGGTGCGGATCAGAGCATCACCCCGGAGCATGTCGAGGCGTTCCGGCGAGCCCTGGACGATGCCGGAGTGAAGAACGAGATCATCGTCTACCCCGGCGCTCCCCACTCGTTCTTCGACCGCACCTTCGCCCAGTACCGCGAGGAATGCGACGACGCTTGGACCCGGATCCTGAAGTTCATCGGGGGTCCAGGGGGGTAGCAGCAACGAGCGAAGCAAGGCAGCTGCGGACCCCCTGGCTCGTCGAGGACAACCCCTGATTCCGGCGCCAACCGCGCAGCAGATCGAGGGGGTCGGGCATCCCTTGATAGGCATGAGTAGGGGCAGATCATCGCGGCGGGGATAGACGGAGCCGTGGAGGGCGACCGGGGCAGGCTCGGAGAGCTCTACGTCCGGCACGCCCCGAGTAGCCTCAGGCTGGCGTATCTCCTGACCGGGGACCGTGAACTGGCAGAGGACCTGGTCCAGGAAGCATTCGCCCGGTTGGTGGGGCGGCTCGCGCACCTTCGAGACGTCGAAGCCTTCCCCGTGTATCTGCGTCAGATCGTGGTGAACCTGTCGCGGATGCATTTCCGCAGACGAAGCGTCGAACGAGCTTACCTCAGGCGCGAGGAGAGGAACTCATCGAACGAAGGGGTCCAGCCGGATTTCGACCTTCGCGAAGACCTGTGGAAGGCGATCCGGAATCTGCCGGAGCGGCAGCGCACGGCTATCGTCCTTCACTTCTACGAGGACCTGACCGAAGGGCAAGCGTCGGAGATCCTGGGGTGTCGACCCGGAACCTACCGATCGTTGATCTCGAGGGGGATGCAGACGCTCAGGACAGGGATGCGAGGGGTGCGCGATGGATAACCAGCTCGGGGACGCCAACCAGCTTGGTGAGGACGTGCGGGCCTTGCTGCAGCGGAAGGCCGACGAATTTGGCCTGGGGTTCGACGTTCCCGGCGCCGTTCGCCGGGCCAGGCGACGCCTGGCCAGGAACGCCGTTGTCATGCTTGTGGTCGCAACCCTGGTCGCCACGGGCACGGTCGCCGGTATCCGATCCCTCAACCTGACCAGGAACCCCAAGCCGGCGCAGACTCCGACCCTGCCTCCAGCAGGGAGCGTTTCGGCCCGGATCCCTCTTCCCCCGTACCCGGCCGCGGTTTCTGCCGGCGAAGGGGCCGTGTGGGTCGCAAGCTCTCCCCGGTTCCAGATCAATCCGGAGGACCTTCCTCCGGCGAACGATCTCACGCCCTATCCCGCCCAGGGTCCAGAAGATCCTCGCGCGTCCAGTCCTCCGGCGGTGCCATCCGGAACAGTCACGCGCATCGACCCGGCCACGAACCAGGTAACGGCCGCCATCGAGGTCGGCGGCAATCCCTACGACCTGGTCGCCGCCTACGGCGCGGTGTGGGTCGCGGATGCCCAGGAGAGCCGCGCGCTGCGCATCGACCCGGGCACGACTGAGACCACGACCATATCGGTACCGACGCCGGTCGCCTCCGTGACCGCGGCCGCAGGGTCGGTGTGGTTCACCAGCTACGGGGACCCCTCAATGTTCCGGGTCGACCCGGACACCGCGCAAGTCATCGCCGTCATCGAAGTGGGGGATGCGGGGTACAAGGAGGTTCGATCCTTCCACGACACCATCTGGGTCGGTTACGACTCCAACCTCCGATTCGCCCAGATCGATCCCGCGACGAACAGGGTGGGGACCGAAGTCAGAGCCCTGGAAACCAACACCAGCGCTTACGGCCAGTTCGCCGTGGGAGATCGCCCCATCTGGGTGGCGTCAGGGGATCTGTTCCTGATCGATCCCACGACCGACCGCGTGATGGCCACCATTTCCTTGCAGTGGCGCGATCTGCCGCCCAACGTGTCGGTTTCCGAGATCAGCGCGATCGGGGCCGCAGAAGATGGCTACACGGGCGTCATCGCTACGCCGCATGGCGTCTGGGTGTCGGTGAGCGGCGTCCTCGAGGCCAAAGGCGAACCCAGCCGTGTGGTTGGGCGCCTCCTCCGGATCGACCTCTTGACGAACCAAGTGAGCGGGTTGGTCCAGATCGAGAATCCCGGCACGGGAACGGAGCTCTTCGCCATGACGGCTACTCAGAGCTCGATCTGGGTCATCGACCGCAGAGCCCATCAGCTCGTCCGCCTTGATGTAGAAGGCCCGTGATCCGATGGCCCTATCTGTGGTCAGCAACGTGATCCCCCGGCCGGGGCTGATCCGAGGTCAGCGGCCGCGGGCCTGACGGCGTCTCTCCAGGCGCCGGGCCACGAACCGGGCCAGATCCCTGGAAACTGCCCGCTCGCCCCGGAGGTACTTGAGCCCGGTTCTCCTGGCCGAGGTGCCGATCGAAAGAAGGGCGAACGCCAGGGCTCCGAACACCACCAAGGAGGCCACATCGGCACCCAGGCGTCCTCTGGTGACCACCAACCACAATTTGATGCCGCCGACGATGAGAAGCACGAACCCGATAACGCCCGCGATCAGGCCGATCAGCAGGAGCCGCCCCCCGATGAACTCGCTGACCCGGCCCACCCGCGGGACGGACTGGCCTCGGGGATCCTCACGCGGGTTGGGAAGGGGTGGCTGCGAGCGGCCCATCAGGGAACCGTACGGCACCACACCGGACAGCGACAATGCGTCTGATCCCTCAAGCCAGGAGTGACAGACTCTCATGTAAGAACGGACTCCACGGAGGAGGGCGGCGGAGCAATGCAAGAGCGGGCACGCGAGCCGGCCGGCCACCGCGTTATCGTGGTAGGAGGAGGATTCGGCGGGCTCGCCTGTGCTCGAGCGCTCGACAAGAAGCCCGTTGACGTCCTGCTGCTGGACCGGCACAACTACCACCTGTTCACTCCGCTGCTGTATCAGGTGGCCACGTCGCTGCTGAACCCCTCCGACATCGCCTATCCGCAGCGCTCGATCTTCCGACGCTCGCGGAACGTTCGTTTCCGACAGGCGCGGGTGGCGGGCGTCGACCTCGACCGGAGGATCGTTCGAACCCACGACGACGAGGAGCTCCCCTACGACAGCCTGGTGCTGGCGACGGGCAGCGAGAACAACTACTTCGCCAACGAGGAGCTGGCCGAGCACACGCTCGGCATGAAGACGCTGGCGGAAGCGATGCGCCTGCGAAACCATGTCCTCTCGTGCCTCGAGCTGGCCGCCAGGACCGGATCGCTCGAGGAGCGGCGGGCCTGGCTCACCTTCGTCATCGCCGGCGGCGGCCCGACCGGCGTCGAATACGCCGGGGCCCTGGCCGAGCTGCTTCGCCTGGTGCTCGGCCGCGATTTTCCGGAGCTGGATCGCCGGCTGGCCAGGATCGTGCTGGTGGAGGGCCTGGACCGGCTCCTCGGGGCCTTCCATCCGAAGCTCGGCGCGTACGCCGCGCGGATCCTCCGGGACCACGGCATCGAGGTGCGAACCTCGACCCTCGTGCAGAAGGCCACGGACGAATCGGTGGTCCTCTCCGACGGAGACGAGATCGCCACCCGCACCATCGTGTGGTCGGCCGGGGTGCGCCCGAACGACCCTCTCGAGCCCGCCGAACCGGAGAGGAGCCGCGCCCGTCGGCTCCGGGTGGACCGGTGGCTGCGCCTGCCGGCGCACTCCGAGGTCTTCGTGATCGGCGACGCGGCCTCGGTGGAGGACGACGGCGGCGAGCTGCCCATGCTGTCTCCGCCGGCGATGCAGGCCGGCCGTTACGTGGCCAAATCGATCGTGGCCACGGCAACGGGCATGGCCGAACGGAGGAAGCCGTTTCGCTACGTCGACAAAGGGACCATGGCCACGATCGGACGGCGGGCGGCGGTGGCCGACTTTCATGGCTTCAAGCTGAGAGGCACGATCGGCTGGCTGGCCTGGCTCCTGGTCCACATCTACTACCTGATCGGGTTCAGAAACCGCGCCGTGGTGCTCGCCTCGTGGGGATGGAACTACCTTCGGCGTGACCGACCGATCAGGCTGATCCTCCGGAGCGAGGCCGACGCGGCCGCCGCCAGCCTGGAGCCGGAATCCTCAGGGAAGTGACGGCCCCGGCAGCCTCCCTGCGGCGACGTCGCGATCGAAAGCCCGTTGTTTCCGCTCGTACGCCTTGAACACCTGAGCGACCCGGGCCTTCGCCGAGGCGATCACGTCCCTGCAGTTCGGCTCGGGAGGTGACCCGTTGATGACCACGATCATCCTGTTCGCGGCCCTGATCCACAGCTCGGCGTGGTGGCGCTCGTGCTCGTCCAGGTCCCACATGAACTGGTTCCACTGGTTGCGCAGGTACCGATCGGCGCCGGCCGGAGGCCTCCAGTCCGGAACCGTGATGACGAGGGTCAGCGTCACCCCGGGCACCAGGGCGCAGCCACTGGCCAGGTCGATGGGCTGGTAGCTCCACTCGAACCGTGAGTCCGTCACCCCCGCGGCCAGCTCGCCCTCCACATGGATCGCATTCACGCGCAGGCTGCGGTTCAGGTCCGCGATGCTCGCCCCGAACACACGATACGTGCGATAGGTGAGGTCGACGTCCACGCCGAGGCCTGGCTCGGCGGGAAGGGTCTCGTCGTCGGAGACGAAGACCGGCGCGGGAAGATCCCGGGCCAACCTCCTGTCGAGCTCTCGCGCCGTGGCCACCTGGCGGGCCACTGCGTTCCTGCGCGGCGCCGCGCTCGGTCGCCTCGGCGCATGCGTCGGTGGCGAGAAGAATCTCGGCTCCGGACACGACAGCGCCCTGAACGGCCCAGTGGTATCGATCGGCCCCCGATTGATCGCGTTGGTGAGCGAGTTGAGGGCATCACCCTGCGCGCGCATTCGATCGGCCAACTTCCGGAGGGACCGGCGGACCTTTCCCCCCGCCCCGGACACCTGGGCATCGGCCTGCAGCCCGGTGGAGATCTGGCCGAGCTCGCGGGCGATCCGCAGGACCTGGCGGGTGTCGAAATCCGGGCTGTTCAACGTGGTCCCCCCGCTGTCCACGAGCCACCCATAGTCATCCTCGAGAGAGGTCGCCGCGGCCAGTCGGTCGCACGCGATGGTGCCGGGTGAGGCCCGCCCCGATGGCATGCTCTGCAGGGCCACGCGGGTGAATACCGCATCCAGTGAACGGCGCAGCGAGACGCCCCCCAGCGCCACACCCGTGAAGGGGCCCAAGCTGCCGGGGTCCTCGGTCGCCGCCAGGAACCGCCCATTGGCGAACAGGCGGATCGACGTGTGCGGGCCACGATCGGGGCGAACGCTGCACTGGATCTGGAGCCCGTTCTCCTCGGGGACCGGGCGGATCGTGCCGTCCTGGTTGGCACCGTATCGGAGAAGCGTGACCGCCGACCCATCGACCCGGAGGATGACGAAGCCCGAACTGGCCGGGTCCACGGCGCCCACATACGCGTGTTCCTTGTCAGCCGCGCACCCCACTCCGACCAGCCCCCCGATCGGAGCTCGTTCTTCGACCGCGGCACTGGCGGTGACGGAGGGCCATCCCCTTCCGGGCAGGACGAGCACGCTCAGCCCGTCGTCCCCGGGCCGGTCGAGGCGCAGACGGTACCCCCCCTGGATGTAGCTCAGGCCAGCCGTTTCGCTGGAGAACGTGGCCCATCCGGAACGGGAAGAGAAGTCGTCCGCTATCCACGTGACCGGTCCCTCCGCCCCGGAGCGAGGAGCCTGCGTGGGCGCGCCGGAGACGAGCTCCCGGATCACGACGACCAGGACCACCAATGCCATCACCACCAACAGGGCGACGACGACGGGCGGGCTCCGGCGGGATGGGTCCATGTGTGCTAGCTGATCGGCGTTCCCACCATCTTCTTGAGAACGCTCAGCGCCCACCCATGATGGGCCACCTCCGAACGAGGAGGGAGGTTGTCCAGCCGGAACCACTCGGCGGCGGCGACGCCGGATGCGGGCTGGAGGCCCGGCACCGACGGGAGCTCGGCGAGGTGATGGAAGGACATGTGCCAGCTGCCGTCGTTCCCCCGGAAGGACTCGATGAGCCCCAGGCTCACCTCATCCAGGTTCAGCCCGACCTGCTCCCGAGCGATCCTCTTCGCCGCGCGGGTGGGATGTTCCAGGTGATGAAGGACGTCATCAGGCAGGAACCATCCGTCCTCGTTGTCGTACTTCGCCAGGTCGCTGTACCTGACGAGCAGCACACTGCCGCCGGCCAGCACGGCGACATCGCTGATCAGGCTGTGGACATTGCACTCCTCCATGGCGCCCTCCTCGTGCCCTTCACGCGGTAAGAGTATGGGAGGAAGCGACCCCGGCGGCGAGGGCCTCTCTCAGCGCACGCGCACGATGACCGAAAGGGGAAGGTGGTCCGACGTGGTATGCCGCCCGATGTCGAATGACCCGAAGGAAAGGTCGGAGGTGCCGAAGATCCAGTCCACTCGGTCATGCTCGGATTTCGGCTTGGCCGCTGTGCTGAGCCCACCCTGACCAGCGAGGTCCTGGGCGCTCGAGAGGCCGGCCGCGTCGAACTTCGGCCGGTTGGTGTTGTCCGGCTGCATGTTCAGGTCACCCGCAACGATCGACTCAGGCGTCTCAGCCAGCGCGGCGAGGAGGGCGTCGACGTGCTGGGGCCCAGCGCCGGCTCTCCTCCTTCCAGGTGCGCTTCGACCACGGTCACCGAGTGCCCGCCGCCGATGTCGATGACGCTTCGCAGGAAGCTCCGGCGCATCGCGGACGTCGGCTTCGGCAGGAACACCCCGTGGGCCTCCCGGATCGGGAGCGCGCTCAGGATGACGTTGCCGAACTGGTCGTCGGCGGCAGGCGCGTTGAGAGCTGTGGCGATCGTTGCGACGGCCACGCCGGTCGCCCCGATCCACAGGACCGGCCTGAACCTCCTGCTGGTCAGGCGGCCTGTCGGGAACAAGATGAGAAGCAAGGCAACAGGGGCAGCAGAGGGAATCCAGAGCCACATCCCGATCCAGGCCACGACCCGCCATGCAGGCAGCCCGCCCGGGCGGGAGAAAGCCGCTACCGCGTAGGATCCCGTGAAGATGGTGATGACGAAGCCGGCTCTGATCCCAAGGAGCGTCCATCCAACCGTATTGCCCGGCGGGCCACGATGAGCGCGCCGACTACCCCGAACGCCCCCCCCGCCACGATGGCGAAGGCGCTGAGACCACGTCGCCCGGCTTCATGAGCGACCGGCCGACGAACATGAGGATCGGGGTCGCTCCGGCCACTGTGGCCACGACCCCCCAGATCCACCACGCCGCCCTCGCGGCGATTCGTCGTTCCATCGGCATCAACCTCGCCATTCTGCTGGCCAACCGTCCTCCCGAAAACCGTGGCTGCCGAACCCCGCCTGGGTGCAGGCTTACCTCGAAATCCACAGGCGAGCACGGTGGACAGTTGACGGTCCTATGGTCGAGTCTGGAGGGGCGCGCGCTCCGGCGCGCGTGGGTGCTCGAGCCATAGGAGGCGAGGGAGAATGGATCGGATCATCGAAAGCCGGGGCGTCAGGAAGATCTACCACAGTGGTACCGACGTCGAGGCCCTGAAGAACGTCGATCTGGACGTGATGCAAGGTGAGCTGGTGGCCATCGTCGGCCCGTCAGGGTCCGGCAAGACCACCTTGCTGAACTGCCTCGCGGGGCTGGAGCGGATCGACGAGGGCACCATCCTGGTCGATGGCAAGGACCTGGCCCAGCTGTCCGACAATGAACGCACCGAACACCGGGCCCGGAGCATGGGGTTCGTGTTCCAGGCCTTCAACCTGCTCCCCGTGCTGACCGCGGTGGAGAACGTGGAGATCCCCATGCTGTTGCTGGAGTCTCCCGCCAGGGAGGCCCGAACGCGCGCGCTGGAGACCCTCGAGCTGGTCGGGTTGGCGGATCGGGCCCAGCACCGACCGGACCAACTTTCAGGTGGCGAGCAGCAGCGGGTCGCCGTTGCCCGCGCGCTGGTCCACCGTCCTGCCGTGGTCTGGGCCGACGAGCCCACCGGGAACCTGGACTCGGAGTCGACCGCGGCGGTGATGGACCTGTTCCTCAAGCTGAACCGGGACGGGCAGACGATCGTGATGGTGACGCACAACCGCGAGGTGGCCGCGGCGGCCCACCGTATCGTGAGCATGCGGGATGGCCGGATCGAAGGCGGGTCACTTCCGAATGGCGAAGTGGTGCGGGCCGAAGCGCAGGCCCCATGAGCCCCATCCTCGCCTTCGTCCTACTTCTGTTCGCCATCGCGTATGGCGGGGTGGCAGTATTCGCCTTCCGCCACAAGCTCCTGGGCCGGTTGGCCTATCGCGAGGCCATCCGGCGCCGAGGGCAGGCCCTCCTGGTGGTTGCGGGCCTGATGATCGGGACGGCCACCATCACCGCCGCGCTGGTATCGGCCGACTCCGTGGGCGACTCATCGGTCGACGCATTCGCCTACAGGAACTGGGGGTACGTCGACCTCACGGTGGCCTCGTCGAACCGGTTCTTCCCCAGGGACCTCGCCGCCCGGCTCAAGGCAAGCCCTGCAGTCGGGCGGGTCACCGACGGCGTGGCTGCCGGGATCGAGGCGTACGGCTCGGCGTCGGACCTGACCACCCGCCAGGGGACATCGGGCGTGACCCTGGTCGGCTTCGACCCGGCAGCCCAGAAGCCGTTCGGGGCCTACACGATGCTGTCGGGCCGGAGGACGTACGGGTCCGACCTGTTCCCCGGCCAGGTGCTCCTGTCCAGGGTCCTGGCCGACAAGCTGAATGCGACGGCGGGAGACCGCGTCGCCTTCGGCCTCGAGGGGCAGGGCGCGGCCGCGTCCGGGGGGGAGCCCGGTCCGGTCGAGCTGCGCGTGGCCGGGATCGTGAAGCTGGAGGGGCCCGGCGGCTACACGTTGAGTTCGGCAGTGTTCGTCCCGCTCGAGATGGCCCAGCGGCTGCTCGGCACCGATCAGATCAACGTCATCCGGATCTCGGTTCCCGGCGGCATCCGTGACAGCGGGCCGGCAGCGGAGGCGGCCGCCCCGGTCCTCCGCCGAGCGGTGAGGTCGCTCGACGCGGGCGTGCGGCTCAGCGTCACTGAGTCGAAGGCTCGTGAGGCCGACTCGGCCACCGCGAACACGGTCTTCATCCGAGCCCTGTTGATCGGCATGAGCGCGCTGGTCGTTGCGGCCGGCGCCGCCCTGGTGGTCAACCTCATCGGCATGCTGGCCGAGGAGCGGCGGTCACGGATGGGCGTTCTTCGAGCTCTCGGCCTCAAGCGTCGCGCCCTGGTCGGCCTCTCGGTCATCGAGGGGGCGTGGTACAGCCTGGCCGCGGGGGTGGTTGGAGTATTTGTCGGCGTCGGCGCGGGGCGGTTCATCGCCGCACGATTCGGCCGGGCCTTCGCCGAGTTCGCCGGCGAGGACTTCGACTTCGAATTTCACTACTCCCTGAAACCAACGACGGTGGTGGCCGGGTTCGCCGTCGGAACGTTCCTCACCCTGTTGGTGGTCTTCTTCGCCGCGCGCCGAACCTCGCGGATGACCATCACAGCAGCCATCCGCAACCTCCCCGAGCCGCCCGCCGAGAAGAGCCGGCGGCCGTGGTTTCGCCGGGTCCGCCTGGGCGTGTTCGGGTTGCTCGGAGTGCTCGGGATCGTGATGCCGTCGGCGTTCACAAAACTGGTCGGTGGCATCGCGGTGGTCCTGGTAGTGGGCGCGGTGGTCAAGCCCAGGATGTCCCCGCGCACCCACAGCACGCTACTGGGGCTCGCGCTGGCAGGACTGTCGTTCGGGATGATCGCCGGCCAAGACCCCAATACCGACGCCCAGCTGTTCTTCCTGGTCTTCGTCATCGCCATGCTGACGGCGGTGTTCGGTCTGACCATCCTGGCCTCGGCCAACCTCCACGTCGTCGAGACAGTTGTGGGGCTGCTGGGGAAGGCGTTCTCCGGGCTGCGGGCGATGCTGCGGCCGCCCCTGGCCTACCTGGCCAGGCGGCCCACGCGCACCGGACTGACCACGGGCGTGTTCGCCGTGATCGTGGGGATGCTGTCCCTGTTCGCGGTGTTCTTCGTTATCTTCCGTCCGAGCTACGAGCGGTTCGGCAACGGGTACGACGTGCGCGTGCTGTCCACGGGTTCGGCCTCCATCTCTCTGCCCTCGGGGGTGCGGTCCGAGGTGGCCCGATCCGTGTCGCTTCCCACGCTCGGCTACGTCGGCCCGACTGATGGTGACGACGCGTTCTCGGACAGCGAGCGGGCGTTCGTCCCCCTGTTCGTCGTGGGCCAAGGCGTGGCCGGCGACCCGCCAGTTCGGCTCGATCAGCGCGACGACGAATACGGATCCGACCAGGAGGTGTGGGAAGCGATCCTACGCGACCCTCGTCTGGTGGTGACCAACTTCGGCTCCCCGGGCCAGAGATTCACCCTCCGGGGCCCGGATGGGCCGGTCAACTACCGCGTCATCGGGACCCAGCCGTTCGGCCTGATGGACGGGATGTTCGGCACGGAACGCACCTTCGCGCAGTTCAGGGGGGCGCCTCTCGGGGTGTCGATGCTGATCGACGTGAAGGACCAGTCCCGGGCGACTGCGGTTGCCAGGAAGATCGAGAGCGGGCTGTTCGGTCAGGGAGTGGACGCGGATTCGGTGCAAAAGCTGCTGGACAAGGCGGACCGGGCCAACCGGGCGTTCTTCTCCACCATCGACGTGCTGATGCGGATGGGGCTGGTGGTGGGGATCCTGTCGCTGGGGATCGTGGCGCTGCGCATCGTGGTGGAGCGCCGGCACGTGATCGGGGTGCTCCGGGCCCTCGGGTACAAGAAGCTCCAGGTGCTGAGCGGGCTCATGGCCGAGGCCACGGTGACCGCTACCATCGGGGCGGTGGTCGGCCTGGTCGTCGGGGTGATCATGGGCTACGTGTTCTATCGGCAGCAGGACAGCCAGCCGGGGTTCGGGATCGACTTCGCCAGTATCGGGGGCGTCCTGGGTCTGATCTACATCGCGGTGCTCCTGGTCACGCTGGGCCCGGCCTGGCGAGCCTCGCGGCTTCCTCCAGCCGAGGCGGTCCGCTACACGGAGTAGGAAACTGAGCTCCTACCCGGGCTGCTGGGCGATTCCCGGGGATCGTTTGATCGCCTGTGAGCAACGGCACCGCGGAGGGCCTCCGCGAGCTCCAGGAGGGCGTCGGCGCCCCAACCCCACCGACGTCCGGCCACGTTGAGGATCTCCAGGTGGATCAGCGGGGGCCCGATCACCTCCAGGTCGCCCGCCTCGAACTCCAAGCGGAGGCGCCGGGATCCGCCGGCGGAAGTACCCTGCGCCGCCGAGAACCAGTCCAGCACCACCGAGGCATCGAGGACGCATTCCCGCATCCCGGGGTTCCTAGCCCCGGGCGTCCCGCTGAGCCCGGATGGCGGCCGCCTGATAGGAAAGCAGATCGAGGGGGTATGTCAGTGAAGAATGTCACTCGGGCCATGGGACGCTGCCGCCCAGATCCAGCGCTGATCGAAGACGCAGGCGACAACGGGTGATCGGAGGAGATCATGCGGACGGTGCTCACGGGTGGGGTGGTCTTCGACGGGACAGGCGCGCCTGTGGCCGAGGCGGACGTCGTCATCGAGGACGGACGGATCGTCGAGGTGGGGCCGGACCTCGACGCCGACGAGAGCGTGGATGTTTCCGGGCAGGCCCTTCTGCCCGGGTTGTTCGACTGCCACATCCACGTGGCCATGCGCTACGAGGACCTCGACGAGCTGGCCGTGATGCATCAGCCGTTCTCGTACCGGTTCTTCCGGATCGCGGAGACGCTCCGGTGGATCCTCTCGCTGGGGATCACCACGGTTCGCGACGCAGCGGGGGCCGACGCGGGGCTCCGTCAAGCCGTGACCGACGGCGTGTTGGTGGGGCCGCGGATGCAGATCTCGGTGAACATGATCGGCATGACCGGGGGGCACAGCGATGCCTGGCTGCCCAGCGGCGGGGTCAGCCAGTGGGGGGTGACCTATCCCGGTATGCCCAGCGGCGTGTGCGACGGCGGCGAGGGAGTTCGGGCGAAGGTCCGCGAGATGGTCCGGGCGGGGGCCGACGTCATCAAGATCGCATCGAGCGGAGGATTCCTCTCGCCGTTCGACGACCCGAGCCTTCCGCACTTCTCCCAGGCAGAGATCGAGGCGATCGTGGAGACGGCTGCCGACCTGGACCGCTGGGTGATGTCCCACGCTCACGGCGCGGAGGGGATCAAGCGCGCGGTGCGGGCCGGCGTCCGCTCGATCGACCACGGCACGTTCCTGGACGACGAGGGCATCGAGCTGATGCTCGAGCACGGGACGTGGTTGGTCCCTACCCTCACCGCCGGAGATACCACCGAGGAGATGGCCGCGGACCCGAAGATCCCCGAGCCCGTCAGGGAGAAGCTGCGGACCCTGGGCCGCCCCGAGCTGGAGGCCTTCCGCCGCGCCGCGCAGGCCGGCGTGAAGGTTGCCATGGGCACGGACTGTCCGGTGGCCCCGCATGGGACGAACCTCCGCGAGCTGGAACTCATGGCGGAGAACGGCTTCACACCGTCACAGGCCCTTGTGGCAGCGACCTCGAGCGCCGCGGAGCTGATGGGCCTGCAGGACGAGCTGGGGACGCTTGAGCCGGGCAAGCGGGCCGACATCGTGGTGCTGGAGGGCGACCCGTTCGAGTTCGAGAAGCTCCCCGACCGCATCCGCGCCGTCTACAAGGACGGCGTCCGGGTGGTGGGCTAGAGCTCTTGCTCTAGCGGCGGGGGCCGGAAGGTGGCCCCTGCCCGGGACCGCGCCGGGGCGCGCGGGCCGGGGCTGGTTCGATCTTCGGCATCCTCGTCATGCGGGGGGCGAAGCCGCTTCGTTCCATCTTCACCGTGATGTAGTCATCAGCGTGCCACCGCTCGGTCTCTTTCCACCCGGTGGCGAGGAGATAGCGCAGGCGACCTGCCGCACTCTTCCGCAGTCGCTCGGTGCGAGGTTCCTTCACGTACAGGCGCTCGTGGAAGACTTCGTGGTATTCGGCCATCGGCATTCCTCCATGCATCGAACCGATTCGTGGAGGGTCGAAGCCGAACCTGCAGGGCTCCACGGGTCGGTGGCGAGAACAATTCAGACAGGCCAGCTGCCTGCGTCAAGCAGTCTACCAAGAGGCGGCGGATGGCCGCGGTGCGACCTAGCGGTAGACCTCGCCGCGAGGAGCAACGTTGACTTCAACCACCAGGACCTCTTCTTCGTGGATCTCGTAGACGATCCGCTTTTTTTTCCGCTTGCGATGTATAACATATACATCATGAGGCGAACGCAGATCTACCTGGAGGAACTGCAGGACGAGCGATTGACCCGAAGGGCCGCTGCACAAGGTGTGACCAAGTCGACGCTCATTCGGGAAGCCATCGAAGAGTACCTGGCCAGCGGCGAGGAGGAATCTCTGCGGGTCGACCGCCTGCACGCTGCCCTCAAGGAAGCGGCCGGAATCGCCCCCTACCTGCCAGACGGTGCCTCATACGTCGAGGAGATGCGACGTGCTGATGTCCGGCGGCAACAAGAACTCGAAGCGAGACGCAGGGAATGACAGTCGTCTGGGACACGTCCATCATCATCGACATCTTGCGCGGCATGCCCCAGGCGATCGCGTACGCGGAGGGCCTCGCAGAGATCCCCACGTGCTCGGAGATCACCCGCGTGGAAGTTCTCCGGGGAGTTCGCAGCCCTGAGCGCGCGGCCACCGAACGTCTCCTCGGAGCTTTCCAGTGGATCCCTCCGGACGAGCCGATCGCTCGGCGGGCGGGAGAGCTTGGGAGACAGTGGCGGCGCAGCCACCCGGGGATCAGCACGCCCGACCTGGTGATCGCCGCCACAGCACGGGAGCTCGGGGCACGACTCGCGACGAGTAATGTGCGACATTTCCCGATGTTCCGACGCCTCCGATCTCCCTATCTCGTGTGACGCGGCGGGGAGGAGGGGTTCTGTGCAGGCGGTGAGAGTGCTGGGGGCGATCATCGGCGGACTGATCGCCCTGGGAACGTCGGCCAGCGTCCTGCAGACGCTGGTCACGCCCGGAGGTCGCGTGGGGCGGCTGTTCAGGACCGTCGACATGATCATGGACAAGGCGTTCCGCATGGCCGGTCGGCTGGTGCCCCGACATGAGCAGCGCTCCCGGCTCCTGGCCTTCCAGGCACCGCTGGTCCTGGCGGTGACTCTGATCTCCTGGCTGACCGCGTACCTGGTGGCGTTCGGGCTGCTGCTGTGGCCGGCCACAGGCAACCTGGCGGGAGCGCTGCGGGAATCGGGCTCGTCGCTGTTCACCATCGGCTTCGCCTCGACCCGGGCTGGGGGCTCGACCGTCATCGACTTCGTCGCCGGCGCGACGGGGCTGATCGTGGTGGCCCTGCAGATCGCCTACCTGCCCACGCTGTACGGCGCCTTCAACCGACGCGAGACCGAGGTCACGCTGATGACCGTCCGAGGGGGGCTGCCTGCGTGGGGACCGGAGCTGCTGGCCCGCAGCCGTTACACCATCACCACCGAGCAGCTCCCCGACTTCTACCGGCAGTGGGAGCGATGGGCGGCCGACGTGGCCGAAAGCCACTCGAGCTATCCGATCCTGCTGCGGTTTCGCTCGCCGCATCCGAAGGCGTCGTGGCTTCTGGCCCTGCTCGCGGTGATGGACTCGGCCGCGCTGTGGTCCGCGGTCGCTCCGGACGACCTCCCCGTGCAGGCCCGGCTGTGCCTGGCCATGGGGTTCCGGTGCCTGCGGCAACTGGCCAGCACGGTGGGCATCCCCTACGACGACGACCCTCGCCCGGACTCGGGCATCCAGCTCACCCGGGAGGAGTTCGACCAGGGGATCGCGCGGCTGCAGTCGGTCGACTTCCCCATGGCGCGCACCCCGGAGGAGGCCTGGCCTCACTTCCAAGGGTGGCGGGTGAACTACGAGTTCATCGCGTATCGGCTGGCCTGGACGATCGACGCCGTCCCCGCCAACTGGTCGGGCCCCCGTCGCTCCGGCGAGCCACCGATCGC
>DASXTW010000070.1:0-16761 GCA_036505215.1 Actinomycetota bacterium
CTGCCACGGGGTGTGCTGACGAAGGTCATCAACGAGGTTTCGGATGCAGTCGTCGGGCTGGGACCCATCGAGTTCCTGCTCAAGGACCCCGAGGTCACCGAAGTGATAGCCAACGAATACGCCTACTAGCTGCCCACGCAGTCCCCCGGCCGACGTGTAAGGCGGGCCGTCGGACCCGAACGACCCGGCAGAAGTCCCCGCCTGGCTCGACCGGCTGATCGCCCGCCCGGTCCTGAAGCCCTCCGGAAGGTCGAATTGGGGCCACCCGGGCCGACTGACTGTATCGACGTCGAATGGCGGCAGGGGGTGAAGCCAGCCAAGGGACAGACCGAAGATAAAGCGGTCGAGGGATTCCTCGCCGCGCACGGTTCCGAACCGGTCCCGGGAGCCCGCCGGAAATCCGGTACAAGAACCGCAAGAAAAAGGAGGCAGAAGTGAAGGAAGAACAGGACGACATCCAGGCTGAAGTCGAACGGCGGCTAGCGGCCCTCCCCGGTCCGATCGGGCCGGATGACTACGCCGGAGTCGAGGCCGAAGTCCGGGCGGAGAAGCTGGCCGAATCGGGCGATGCCGAGGCCCTGGATGAGCTGGAAGGGCGCGGCTGACCACCCGCTCGAGCCGTTGATCTCGCGACGATGGCCAAGCGGGACGCAGCCGCAGCGCCGACGACCTCTTGGGCCGACGTCTACGGCGGCCGACGGACCCCAACGAGCCCTCCGAAGTCCGGGCGGTCTGGGAAGGTCCGCCCGGCGGTCTGATCAATGCCTCTTTCCTTGGCGGGAGAGCGCACGTCAGCTCCGGCTCCGACCCCGACCTTCTCGGGGGTCGAAGCATTCGGGCCGCTCGGGGTGGGTTTGTACTGGTCCATAGAAGAAATCGGCCGACCCTACGGGGAGGTGGAGGAGATGCCGCTGTAGAAACCGCCAAGGAGAGCAGATGAGCGAAGAAGAACGACTTACGAACTCGCCCAAGGCGGGTCTTTCCGTGTCCGGCCCGATCGAACGGGAGCTTCGGGCGGGCCGTGCCAGGATCACCTCGGAGGGGGATGTCATCCCCATCACGTCCTGGTATCCGGTCAAGCTGGATGATCTACTCGACGGGGACATCCCCGATACTCCGCCGGTCTACTTCCCGCGGACGGATGGCAAAGCCTTCCTCTACGAGGACCAGTCCCACGTATTCTGGGGGCCATCTGGGAGCTTGAAGTCCTTCGCCGCGATGGTTGCCGCTGCGTCCGTCGTCGGGGAAGGACGATCCGTCCTGTACGTAGACTTCGAGATGAACAAGCGGCGTTTCGTCCAGCGCGCTCGCATCCTCGGCATCCCGGACGCGATGCTACGGTCGAACGCGAAATCACGCCTTTACTACGTCCGCCCGGACGACTCTTTCGCGGGCGTCCGGGAGCAAGAGTTCCGTTCCGTCGGCGAAGCAGCCAACCCTGCGCTGATCGTCTTGGACGGCATCTCGATCGCCTATGCACTCCACGGAAAGGACCCAATGTCGACCCGCGACTCGGCGGAGATGCAGCGGCGCCTATCGTTCCCCTGCTCGACCCTAGCCATCGACCACACGGCGAAGGGTCCGGCCGGGAAACGTAGCGGGTCCGGGGCGTTCGGCGCCCAGCAGAAGCGAGCTGGGGTGGATGTTGAGATCGAGTTCGTCAGCCGGAGGTCGGGCGGCCACAATGGCCAGTCGCTCTCCGATCTGTACGTGACCAAGGACCGCGACGGCTACATCGAGGAGTTCGCCACTGACGGATACGTCGGCCGGTTCATGGTCGACTCGTCCCCGTGGAGCAAGGGCGGATCGGTTCGGCTGGACCCGCCGTCAGGCGGACAGCCCAAGGACGAGCAGGAACGCGCCGTGGCGAACCGGCGGGACCGGATCGTCGAGTTCCTTCAGTCGAACCCGGGATCGTCGGGAAAGCAGGTCGTGGCCGGGATCAAAGGGCGGAAAGACGACGTCTACGCGCTCCTGGCCGTTCTGGAGGCTGATGGGACGGTCACAAACGATGGATCGGAAGCACGACCCGCCTACCGCATCCCGGAGAATGACTGAACGAACCCCTCGCCAACTTCCCCACCTTCCCCAACCTTCCCCAAGGAAATGTCGAACACACGCTTCCTACCTTCCCCAACATTGGTTCCCGGGACGAAGTCCCGGTGTTGGGGAAGTGGGGAAGGTCCGACCCGAGGGGATTACGACGATGCGTAAGGGCAGGAAGATGTCGGAGTCAGCTAAGCGGGCGATCGGCGCGAAGACGGCTGCCTTCTGAGCGTCCGCCTGAATGGGGAGTAGGAGTCGAACTCTGGCTGACCGCCGTGGGTCTGCTCAACCAGGCGAAGGAAATATGGAATCGGTCCTGGAGATGCTGGACGAGCCGATCATCAACTGGGACTGGGGACGCAATGACGCGAACTGAACGGGACGCACGGCGGGTCGTCCGGGCTCTCTGGGGACGACCGCTGGATGATGACGTGGTCCGGATGGTACGGACGCTGCAGGCTGGCGAAGGGCTCGAGCGGGTAGCCGTTGCGGTGAGCACGGCTTAGGGCGGCGCAGGACAGCCCGAGCCCGAAACGTTCGGGGTACAGGTCTGGCGCGAGACCAGTCTTGATCCGGTTCTGGGTCTGGCCGGTCGCGGATCGGCGCGGAAAGCGGGTGCGGTACCATCGCGTGCTGGACTGCCCGGCCATCTACGGCACGAAGCTCCGGGGCGTAGGTCGGAACGGGCCGCAAGACGTCTGTCTCGGCGACAAGCGGAGCCAAGCCCGTGAAGTCGAAGTGCATGACGTCCCCGAAGGACGAAGGTGTACGCGATGCTGGTAGCGGCCCCAGGGGTGGGGGGCCTTGGGGCTCGCGCCGTCGTCCCCTCTTAAGACCGCCGGGCCAGCTCCGGCGCGGTGCGTACGGGTTCCCCTTCGGCGGGTAGTAAAGTTCGCGCAGGTCAAAGGGTGTGCGCGGGCGATGGCCGGGCCGCCAAAGTGAGCGCACTGGCTCAACGCCTCACGTCTGCGAAGTCTGCCGGGCATCGTTCACCGGCTACGAGAACGCCATCTACTGCTCGCTGAAATGTCGCAAGGCCGCTACCGCGCTCGACGCAAAGGTCGCGACGCGACGATCCCGAAGCCGAAGGTCGAGGCCGTTCCCAAGTCCGTGCCCAAGCCCAAGCCCAAGCCCAAGCCCAAGCCCAAGCCCAAGCCCAAGCCCAAGCCCAAGCCGAATCGACCGCCGCGACCCGGTCCACGTCACGATCCCGGGTCGGTCGACGCCTCCATGACGGCGCAGGAACAGCGCGATTTCCAGAAATGGCTCGACCGGTTCGACGCCGACCGCCAAGTCTTCGAGTGGCAAATCCGCTGGTCGAACCTCGACATGGTGCCGGGCCGATGAGCCCGACGATGCGAGAGCTTCGCGCTGGCCGCTGGGTTTCCCTCCCGGACCTGCTCCGAGAAGTCGGAGACTCCCAAGGACGTTCGCGACTGGTACCAGGGGAACCCGTGCAACCGCTACGGCGCGATGGAACGCGCCGCTGTCCATCCCGGAGAATTCGTCATCTCTGGGGCCACTGGATCCTCTATGTGCCTGTAAGAGTTGCGTGCTCCTCGCCCGCGGGGATGCGCCAGTTACGGTGGTCGCACGAGGCTGGGAACGATTTCGCTTACCGATCGGCACCCCGAGAGGGCCATGGCCAGGTCGAATTCGTCGCGGAGGATCTCCAAGACGTGCGCGACCCCTTCCTCTCCTCCGGCGGCCAGTCCCCACGCGATGGGCCGCCCGACCATGACCGCTCGGGCGCCTAGGGCGAGTGCCTTCAACACGTCGGTTCCCCGGCGGACCCCGCCGTCCATCAGGACCTCGCGGCGGCCGGCCACTTCCTCTACCACCTCGCCAAGCGCCTCCAGGGTAAGGGGTGAGCCATCCAGCTGCCGGCCGCCGTGGTTGGAGACGACGATGCCGTCGACGCCGTGCTCAACGGCCAGTCGCGCGTCCTCGGCCGTGAGGATCCCCTTGATCAGGAGCGGCACGGGTGCCACCTCCCGGATCCAGGCCAGGTCGTCCCACGAGATCGCTGGGTCGAAGTCGAGCTCCTGCGCCCGTCCCTCGATTGGGAGTTCCAGTTCGTTGTGTAAGTCCCGCTCCCGTTTGCCCAGCAGCGGTACGTCCACGGTAAACACGACGGCTCCGAATCCCGCCTCGTAGGCTCGGCCCAGCACTTCCCGCGTGAACCCTCGGTCCATGTACACGTAGAGCTGGAACCATTTCGGAGTGTTCGTGGCCTTCGCGACGTCGTCCAGGCGATGCGAGGACGTCGACGACAGGACCATGATCGTCCCCGCACGCGCCGCCCCGCGGGCCGTGGCGACCTCCCCTTCCGGATCGGCCAGCGCCTGGAATGCCCATGGGGCGACGAGGACGGGCAAGGCCACCCGTGTGCCGAGCACCTCCGTTGAGGTATCCCGTTTGCCCACGCCGGCGAGGACCCGTGGTCTGAGGATCCAACGGTCGAACGCCGAGCGGTTCTCCCTGAGGGTCCATTCCGCGCCCGCCCCACCCGCGAAGTAGTCGTAGACTTTCGGTGGGCAACTTCGCCCGCGCAATTCCCTCGTAGTGGTCCACCGTGACGACTGCCCGGTCCACGCCGGGAAGCGTACCCCCGTCACTTGACCGCCGCGTCGAGGACTCAGATTCGGGCCGTGAATAGACCTTTGGTACAACGGTGGTTGCTCTGTAAGTGCTTGAGATCGGGCCCACGGAGCTACCGCCTTCCGTACTTCGATCGCGGTCAAATGTCGCTACCCGCCGGAAGCGATATCAGTCCTTCCAGCTGTCGGGTGAGCGAGACGTTAGCTCCCGCATCCTTTGGCGTTCTTCGGCTAGGCGTTCTTCAGATAGCCCTTCAGATTCACTGGTGGCTCAGATTCGGGGCTCCCACGAGGAGCAAGAAGCCAGTCGAAGAGCGTCCGAATTGCGGTTTCGTCGCCGGTTCGCTCGTACTCCTCGAATGCCGCTTGGCCCTCATCACCAAACGGGTGTTTCCCTACGTAAGGCGCCAGGGGACGAGGTGAGGGTCAAGGCCCACCCCTCGGGACGCGGACTCGGGTAGCCGGCTCTTGCGTCCCTCGCCCCGAGGACCCAGCATGAGACTTCCGGGGGTGGAGGACATGGCGGGCAGGCTCGTCGGCCGGGACGCGGAGCTCGAAGCCCTGCGAAGCTTCCTCGAGGACGCGTCCGGCGGTCCCTCGGCCCTCTCCATCGAGGGGGAGCCCGGGATCGGCAAGTCGGCCCTTTGGCTGGCCGCGGCCGAGGAGGCCAAGGCGAGGGGGCTCCGAGCCCTGATCGCCCGGCCGGCCGAGGCCGAGGGCCGGGTGTCCTACTCGGCCCTCGGCGACCTCCTCGCGGAGGTCTTCGATGAAGCCCGTTCCGAGCTGCAGACCCCTCAGGCCCGAGCCCTCGGCGTGGCCCTGCTCGTGGAGGACCCTGGGCCTTCCCCACCCGACCGCCGGGCCATCGCCCTTGGGCTCCGGGGGGTGGTACAGACCCTGGCGCGGTCGGGTCCCGTGGTCGTCGCCATCGACGACCTCCAGTGGCTGGACGCCCCGTCGGCGGCCGCCCTCGGGTATGCGCTGAAGCGCCTGGGAGAAGAGCCGGTCCGCGTGGTCGTGACGGTCCGGGAGGAGGGCCACCGACCGGACCGCCTGTCCTTGGAACGAACCCTCCCCCAGGGTCGAGTGCGCAGGCTCAACCTCGGCCCCCTCTCCCTGGGGGCCCTCCACCGGATCCTCGTCGACCGGCTGGGGACGCCCGTTCCCCGCTCCACCCTGCTCCGGATCAACGAGGCGTGCGCCGGGAACCCCTTCTACGCCCTGGAGCTCGCCCGGGAGCTGCTGCAAAGGGGCCGTCCACCCTCCCCCGGGGAGCCCCTCCCGATCCCCGGAGACCTGGACTCGCTGCTTCGGGCCCGCGTGCTGCGGCTCCGGCCGGGCTCCCGCCGAGCCCTCGCCCTCGCCGCGGCCCTGTCCGACCCTCGGATCCCCAGCCTCGAGGCCACGTCGGACCGGCCCACCCGGCTCCTGGCCGACCTGGAGGAGGCCGTGGCCGCGGGGGTGGTGGAGATCGATGGGGAGCGTATCCGGTTCACCCACCCCTTGCTCCGGTCGGCCATCACCTCCTGGCTCCTCCCGGCGAGGCGACGGGAGATCCACCGACGCCTGGCCGGGGTGGTGGCCGATCCGGAGGAGCGGGCCCGCCACCTGGCCCTTGCCGCCCAGGGACCCGACCACGAGGTGGCCGCGGCCCTGGACCGGGGGGCAGGTCACGCCGCGGCCCGGGGGGCGCCCGAGGCGGCGGCGGAGCTCATGGAGCTGGCCGTCCGGCTCACCCCCGGGGAGCGGGGCGAGGACCTCCTCCGACGATGGCTGGAGGCGGCCGACCATCACCTCGCCGTCGGGGACTTCGATCGCGTCCGGGCCATCTGCGAGGGACTCCTTCCCCAGCTCCCGCCCGGGGGGGCGCGGGGCGAGGTGCTGCTTAGGCTGGGGGCGCTTCCCGACGATCTGGGCCGCTCGATCGTGATCCTCGAGCGGGCCGTCCGTGAGTGCGGAGACGATGGGGATCGTGGGCTTCGGGCGACCCTCCTGCTCGGGGCGGTCCGGTCCGTTGTGGGGAGCGTTCCTGAGGCGCTGGCCGAAGGGGAGCGTGCCCTCGCCATGGCGGAGCGGACGGGGGACCCCGCGCTCCTCGCTCCCGTGCTGGCCGAGGTGGCCTTGTTGCGGGTCTGGGCCGGAGACCCGGACCCCGACCTCATCCGGCGCGCGCGGGAGCTTCGAGCCTCGTCCACTGGGCAGGTGGAGCGGTTCGACCCTCCGTACGACGACCCCGACGTCGCCTCCGGGCTCTTCGCCATGTACCGCGACCGGCCGGGCGAGGCCCGGGTCTTCCTCGAAGGGGCCCTGGCCCGAGCCACCGACGCGGGGAACGAGGCCGACCGCTTCTCCCTCCTCCTCCATCTCACCGAGCTGGAGTGCCGGGCGGGTGACCTGATCAGAGCGGACCAGCACGCGGCCGAGCTCATGGCCTTGAGTGAGCAGATCGGACTGGAGTACCAGGGCGGGGCGAGTCTTTACCCCAAGGCGATGGTGGACGCCTACCTTGGCCGGGTCGAGGAGGCCCGAGCCGCGGCCGAGCGTGGGGCCAAGCTCTCCGAGGCCATCGGGGACGAGATCTTCCGGATCCAGAACGAATTCGTCCAGGGGTTCCTGGATCTCTCCCTCGGCGACCTGGCCGGGGCTGACCGGCACCTTCGGCCTCTCCCGGAGCGGCTGGCCGAGCTGGGGTGGGGTGAGCCAAGCGTTTCTCCCGTTCTGCCCAACGCGGCCGAGGTGGCCATCGGCCTGGGGGAGCTCGATCGGGCCGACCGGCTCACGCGGCAGCTCGAGGAGCGGGGGCGGGCCCTGGACAGCGGATGGGCCCGGGCCACCGGCGCCCGGTGCCGGGGCCTCCTGCTCGCCGCCCGGGGCGACCTGGCCGGCGCGCTCGAGGTCCTGGAGGGAGCCCTGGCGGAGCACGGGGGGATGCCCGTCCCCTTAGAGCTCGGGCGGACCCTCCTGGCCAAGGGGCGGGTGGAGCGGCGGGCCAAGCGGTGGCGGGCCGCCCGGGGGTCCCTGGGGCGGGCGGCGGAGGTCTTCGAGGGGATGGGAGCCCGGCTGTGGACCGAACAGGCCCGCCAAGAGCTCGGCCGGGTGGGGGGGCGGCCCCTCGCGCCCCTCGAGCTCACCGAGACCGAGCGCCGGGTGGCCGAGCTGATCGCCGGAGGCCTCACCACCGGCGAGGCGGCCGAGCGGCTGTTCCTCACCCCCAAGGCCGTCGAGGCCAACCTGACCAAGGTGTACCGCAAGCTCGGGGTGGGCTCCCGGGCCGAGCTCGGGGCCCGCATGGCTTCGGAGCGGCCGGCGGCCAGGTAGCACCGGTCGAACGACCCGCCAAGAACCGTCACACGAGAATCCGGGTTTTCTCTAGGCGATCCCCCGTTTGATGGGCCACCCGCGCGACCTACCGTCTCTCGCAGGTCACTACGAGGGAGGGTCCTCATGCGCGCACGGAACGTCGTCCTCTGGTTGGTCATCTCCTCGGCGCTCGCCGTCGGCCTGGTCGGCTGGGCGGGCGGGGTGGCCGGGGCTTCCAGCCCGCCGCTTCACCTGGCCTTCGACAAGACCCTGGCTTCGACCGATCCCCTCACGTGGACCGGCACGGTCCGCGGGGACATCGAGGGCGATCTGACCACCGTCCTGCTGGCCATCGAGGAGGCCGGCCCCGTCGGCCTGGTCGAGTTCGACTGGATCGTGAACGCCGGGCCGCTCTCGTTCACCGCTCGCCTGACCGGGATCCTGAACAACGAGACCGGCGGCGTGGTGATGGACGGGACCGTGGTCAAGGGCTACCTGGAAGGGGCCCAGGTACACGAGGAGGGTCAGCTCGTGGATCCGGCCATCCTCCGATTCCAGGGGTCCATCCAGATCATGCCGGCGACGGCCCGATGAGCGGTGCCCACGTACCTCGTGGAGTTCTACATGGCGGCGGGGGCTGGGGGCCTGGTCGACGCGGCCGAACGGGCTCGGGCCGGGGCGGAGGGTCTGGCGGGGGAAGGGGTCCCGGTGCGCTACCTCGGTTCGATCTTCGTGCCCGAGGACGAGACCTGCTTCCTCCTGTTCGAGGGGTCATCGCAGGATGCGGTACGGATGGCGACGGAGCGGGCCGGGATCCGGATCACCCGGATCGTCGAGGCCCTCCACGTCGAGTCCGCGGAGCCGGGCCCCGAGAAACCTGTCTCGATGCGGCCCGGGGGAGGGGATCGGTGAGCGCGCGCGTGGGACCGGCTGAGGGTCTCCCTTTTCCTTGGCAAGACGTATCGATGTGGTCCATCCGGTTTGGCCGGGCCGACGGGGTGCCCCGCCCGGCCGAGCGGCCCGCCTTCACCAACCCTGTCACATCCGCTCAGTTGAGCTGTACGCCAGGTGCGAGGAAGGAAGGTGATTTTGATGAAGGCGCCGCTTCAAGGGGTGGTTTGCCGAACGGCACAGCCCGATTGTGATGGTGGCCACCGACTCCCGCTCGGAACGCTGGGAGCACCGGGTTCCACGACGGGAAGGCCCGCTGTCGCGGGAGGAGGCAGTCACGATGAGACTGCGTAGGGTTGTTTGCCGATTCATGCTGCTCGGCGTCACAGCGTCGCTGTTGGTCGCCGTAGCCGCCAGTCAAGCCCGGGCGGCGGTCGTCGACGCCGCTCCCACGTGGCCGATCCCAGCGGACGCCCCGGCGGGGCCGCCGCCGATCCCGGCTCTGCCCGCGGCCACCGACGCCCCGCCCCCGGCTGAGCAGATCGCCGATCCCGTCACACCGGCTGCGTCCTGCGGCGGTTGGTATCTGCAGAGCAGCTACGGCTCCCGCTGGCCGGCCGGCTCGAGCTGGTGGGAGTACCGGTGCACGTCCGACCATTACCTCTATTACGACCCGTGCCCTGGGCCTGCCTGTGATGCCTTTTGCCCGTCCTGCTACGTCGACATCGAGAGCCACACGGACTACTTCTACTGGAACGGCGTAGATGCGGCCTTCTACGGCCAAGACTACTTCTACTCCTTCTACTACACGCAGGTCGATTACCCGCCGGGGTTCACGATCTCTGCGTGGTGGGACACGCCGACGGCGCGGTGGTACGACCTCGGGCCTTATTACCTGACGGTGTCGACCGACGGGACCGGTTCCGGTGAGGTCAGCTCGAGCCCGGCCGGGATCAGCTGCGGCTACAGCTGCGAGGCGAGCTTCACCGCCGGCACCGCCATCACGCTGACTGCCACCCCGGACGCGTACTCGATCTTCACCGGCTGGTTGGGCGATTGCTCGGGCACCGGCAGCTGCCAGGTCACGATCGACCAGGCTCGCTCGGTCACGGCGACGTTCGCCCTAAAGGCCTTCGATCTCACCGTCTCGAAGCAGGGGGCCGGCTCCGGTCAGGTGAGCTCGAGCCCGGCCGGGATCAGCTGCGGTGACAGCTGCCAGGCGAGCTTCACTGCCGGCACCGCCGTCACCCTGACCGCGACCCCAGACGCGTCCTCGATCTTCACGGGGTGGTCGGGCGATTGCTCGGGCACCGACACCTGCCAGGTCACCGTGGACCAGGCCCGCTCGGTGACCGCGACGTTCGCTCTGAACGCGCCTCCGCACGCGAGCTTCACGGTCGCGTGCGCCGGCCTCAGTTGCAGCTTCGACGGCAGCGGCTCGGCCGATTCGGACGGCTCGATCGCGACCTACGCCTGGGACTTCGGCGACGGCGCCAGCGGGAGTGGCCAGACGGTTTCGCACGCCTACGGTCGCGCAGGCAGCTACACCGTCACACTCACGGTCACCGACAACGCTGGCGCCACGGCGACTGACTCGAAGGCTATCAACCCGATCAGCCTGAGCGCACGCGGCTACAAGCTGCAGGGTCTTCAGAAGGCCGACCTCTCTTGGAGCGGGCCGAGCGGCACGAGCTTCGACCTCTACCGGAGCGGCCTCAAGATCGCAACCGTTCAGACCACCGCCTACACGGACAACCTCAATACGAAGGGCTCGGGGAGCTATACGTACAAGGTCTGTGAGGCCGCAAGCACGACCTGCTCCAACGATGCGACGGTCAGCTTCTGATGCTCAGTTCAAAGGAGGTCACTGGAAAGCGGGGGGACGGTTCCGCTCCCTCGGCGGCTGAAGGCTCTCGACGACGCACAATCCTGGAGGGACAGCCATGAACAAGAGAATCGCAGCGCTTGCAGGAACTCTCATGCTCGTAGCAGCGGGATCGATTTCAGCTTCATCTGTCGCGGCAGCGGGCGAGTTTCAACTTGAATCGACGATCGCGTTCAGCAGCACGCGCGACCACGTGAGCGAGGGCTTGACCCGGCCGTTGCTTGGTGCCGAGGTCTACCTGACGAAGCCAGTGATGAACGAGACGTGGGCCCTGACGAACCCGCGGCGGTTGACGAGCAATGCGTCCTTTGACGGCTTCGCGAACTTGGCGCCGGACGGCAAGAAGATCGTGTTCGACAGCACCCTCTTCACAGGGCAAATCAACTCCTCCGACCTGTTCCTGATGAACACCGACGGCACCAAGCAGACGCTCTTGACCCGTGGCAGCTCGGCTACTTGGTCGCCGGACAGCAAGAACATCGCCTTCAACGCCTCGGCCTCCTACTACGCGTCGGGCGGGCTGGTCACCGGAGATCCGATCCGGAACGACGTGGGCTCGGCAACCAGCGACAGCGACATCTTCGTGGCGAACGTCGACGACCTGCTCGCCGGCCTCGAGCAGCCCATGAACATCACCAACAGCCCGGGCATGATCGACGACGACCCGGACTGGTTCGGGGGGACGGTACCGACCAGCGCACCCGATGGACAGACCATCGTGTTCACGAGCCACCCTGTCAGCGACCCCCCCAACCCCTCCAATCAAACGGAGCTCTACCTGATGAACCCCGACGGTACCCGCCTGCTGCAGCTGACCGACAACGACTACGAGGAGCGCGCTCCTGCCTGGGCCCCGGATGGCAGCCGGATCGTGTTCAGCTGCAGGATCGGCGGCGGCACGGCCGTTTTCCAGATCTGTGTGATGAACGCCGCATTGAACCCGGACGGCACGCTCCCGACGCCGACGCAGCTGACTGACAACGACGTCTCCGACTTGACGGCCACCTTCTCCCCCGACGGCCAGCAGATCCTGTTCCACAAGAGGGTGGCGGGGGCGCCGCTGAGCGGCAATCAGCAGCTGTTCATCATGAACGCCACGTTGAACGCGGACGGCACGCTCCCGACGCCGACGCAACTGACCTTTGGGAGCACCACTTCGGGTGATGGTGTGAACAACATTGCCCACTGGGGCGAGCTCAGGGTGCCGGGTACGCCGTGAGCACCAGGGTGCTCAAAGAGGCGGCAAGAAGGATCGGAGATCGCCGCGATCTGCGGGCGCGAAGCCGATGACGAGACATGGAGGAGATTCACGATGAGCGTCTACCTCGTCGAGGCGACGAACGGGCATGACGTGGACGCGGAGGGCGCCATATACGACCGGTTCATCGAGTGGCCCCAGTCGAGTCAGATGATGCCAGGCAGGCAACATCCGCAAGGCTCGCGCGTACCCGAATCCCCCAGCCACCCTGCGTCGGATCGTGGGGACGGGAGATCCATGGGCGCCGGAGATGACCTTCGACTACGACGGAGACCGCTATCCAAGATCGGATCCACGAGGACCGCGAAGGAACGGGGTCCCCGAGACCCCCTACCTCTGCCGCGCCCTTCGAGCCAACCGCCTGGTGCGCCACGTGGGTGGAGTCCGCGCGTCAGAATCGATGGATCGAAGACCGAGTTGGAGCGGGCGCGAGGGCGCCCGGAAAGGAGGACGGAGATGTACGCCAGGGTCATGACGGCTCACCTTCCCCGGGACTTCCCCGGCGAGACCGATGAGCCGCGGCTCCTCGAAGCCCTGAAGGAGGTCCCGGGCTTCGAGGGGGTGTTGCTCCAGCGACAGGTGGGCTCGCAGAAGGGGATGTTCGTGTCGTTCTGGGCCACCCTCGACGAGCTGCGCTCGATGGGGCGCGAGCTTGGTCAGAGGGTCGGCCCCCCTCCCTTCCCTTCCGATACCGACGACGCCTACGAGGTGGTCGATCAGGCGGTCGGGCCTGACGCCGCCTCCCCGCCAGCCTTCGCCTGGGCCGGGTACTTCGAGCGGCTGAGCGAGGCCCAGATGGCCGCCCACGACAGGGCCGGCCGCGAGCGGATCAAGCCCCTCGTCGAGCAGCTTCCCGGCGTGGTGGCCACCTACTCGCTCCGCACGCCTCAGGGCGACACCGCGCTGGAGCTCGTGCTGTGCACCTCCATCGAGGCCATCGAGGCCTGGAACCGAGCAATCAACAGCATGGAGTTGCTCCCGGAGGAGGATCCGGGCCTGCTCACCGGCCCCGATCGGGTCGAGATCTATCGAGTCGGCAAGCACGTCCGGACTCGGGACATCGTGCGGCAATGAACGGCTGGGGAGATACGCCTCGAGCCGGCCCCGCGCCATCGGCGGGAACGGAGCTGTCAAAGATTGATAGACAGAGGCAGAGGATGCGGAAAGAGAGGGAGCCGATGAATACCCAACGAAGGCTCCTGGCGGTACTGGTGGCTTCGATGTTCGTCATCAGTGGGATCCCGAAGGGCGATTCGGCACGAGCAGGTTCTTCGGTTACCGACGGGCCGCTGACCGACCGCGTCTACGTGCGCCACGACGGCGGTACGGATCCCGTCATCCAGGCCTGCGGCGATGACGCTGACCCCTTCGCGGGCGGCAATCGACAGCAGAACGAGCCGACCGTAGCGATCAACCCGGTGAACTCAAACGTCATCGTGGCAGGGGCCAACGACTTCTGCACCCAACCCACCACGACCGATTTTTGGCTTGGTTTCTACGTCTCGACCGACGGTGGCCAGACGTGGATCGATTCCCTCAACCCAGGCTACCCGGGCGACACGAGTGCCGAAGGCGAGTCCTCGCCCATTTTCGGGGAAGCCGACGGAACCGCCGATCCCCAGATGGCCTGGGACAACCAAGACTCCTTGTATTACGCGGGCCTCTCCTTCAAACGAGATGATTCAGACCCTGCGGCCTTCAGCGACATCAACGTGATCCTGTCCACTTGGACAGCCGACCCGTCCCAGCCGCTTGGTATGGACTTCATCCGAACCGTCGTCGTGTCCAAGGGAACGCTGGGGCAGGGCCGATTCAACGACAGACCCTCCCTGGAGGTCGACGACTGGGACGGCAGCCCGCACGAGGGCAACGTGTACGTGGCTTGGTCCCTGTTCAATGGCTCCTCCTCGGAGGGAATCTACTTCTCCCGCTCGACCGACCAGGGTCAGACGTTCTCCAAGCCGGTCAAGATCTCCCAGGGGTTCGGCCCCCATGGCTCGGACATCGCGGTCGCCCCCGACGGGTCGGTCTACGTGGTCTGGCGGAGGTTCGCCTTCCTCCCTCAAGTCGACAACGAGATCCAGTACGTGAAATCAACGGACGGTGGAAAGACCTTCGGACAGCCCCACACTATCGCCGCGATCATCCCCTCCGACCGCAGTGACCTGTACGAGAGCGACGGCGCTGCCCGCGACTGCGGCGACGGCCTCTTGCTGTGTGCCTCCGGCTTCGTCTTCCATCGGATCCGGTCCTTCCCTCGAGCAACCGCCGACCGTAGCGGCGCCGTGTACGTGGCCTGGGAACAGGCCACGCCTGCTGCCGACAACGGTGATACATATCGACCGGACGGCCAGTCGCAGGTGGTGGTGGCGCGGTCGAGCGATGGAGGAGCGACGTGGAGCGCCCCTACGGCTCCGGACCCGCAACCTCTCGGCCATCAATGGTGGCCCAATCTCACATACGATCCAGCCACGGACAAGCTGGCCCTCATCTACTTCGATTCTCGTGAGGACTCCTCTTACTCTGTCAACCGGCCGCCGGGAAACCTCGCCGACGGGACGAGCGCGTGCGGGGTCCCCATCGGCACACAGGTCTGCGACGTCCTGAACACGTTCATCGCCACCTCACTCGACGGCATCACGTGGACGTCTACGAAGATCTCGAGTATGGGTCACCAACCCGAGTACGAGTTGTTCGGCATTCGGCCAGTCGGCCCGGTTTCGGACGAAGACGCCCCCTTCCATGGGGACTATCTGGGGATCACCGCGGCAAGGGGGACGATCTACGGCGTCTGGACGGATAACCGCGATGTCATGCCGGGTGAGGATGTCCGTGAGACGGTCCAGGACGGCTTTGACGTGTTGCAGTGCCGGTCTGATCCCTCGGCGCCAGATGAGTGTCCGAACGCAGGCGGCCTCAATCAGAACATTTACGGGGCAGCCATGCACTGAATGTCCACAACATATGGGCCTCCTCGGTCTGACCCCGCCCTACGAGTCAGTTGGGCTAACGAGCGCTGTGCTTTCCCGCAGAGTGCCGACCGCGAAGCACCACGACCTCGACTGTCGCCGTTCAGATCGTTGGAAGAGTTGGCGAGCACTCGGACGAGAGGCGAAGCAGGAGATACATGAGAGCGAAGAGCGCGGACCGAACCTCCACGAGAAGGAGGCCCGATCCTACGAACCCGCTGCCCAAGGGCAACGATCAGCGGTTTGTGTGTCCTTCACGAGACTGCCCCTGTCTCAGTCGACGAACCGAGGCAACGATTTGACGGGGTGAGACCGGCGCGCTCCTATGTGGCAGCTTTATGCATTTCCTTCTACTAGGAGAAAGCGTGTCCGACGCCGACCTCAACGAGGAAGAGCGGCCGCCCAGCCTGAGTGTCGCGCTCTCGGGTGGTGGTCACCGCGCGGCCTTGTTTGGTCTTGGCGTACTGCTCTACCTCGCCGACGCCGGTCGGAATATCGACGTGACGTCGATCGATGGTGACCGAGCACGACATCCGGGAGTGCCCCCGGGGGGAGTCCGACCAGACCTCCGACGTTTGGTCCGACTTCGCCAGCGACTACGGCTGCGGCTGAGACGGTCGAGTTGAACGGGCATTGACTCTCCGCATGGCGCTACCTCTTCTCGCGATCCTGGGCCAAGAAGGTTACGGGCGCCAGGGTCGTAGGGTTCGCCAGGATCCGAAGTCCCACCCGCTTCCGGTTAACTAGGACACGCGGTATTTGCTGGGCTCGGTCACGAAGACCTGCACGGCAACCGCGCTGATGCGCTCGGTCTCGGAGGGCGGGTCAAGCTGGATGCGCGGGTGCCCCGGTACGTGTCGCGCTACGCGTGCCTTCGAGAACGGCACCGTCCGAGAAAACGCATCCGCCGATCGGGACGGTGTTCGACTCTCGAGCGGAATGTGCATACCATCGACCGGCCGGCGGATGAGGAGGGAGAGATGGACGACGCGCGGACGCACGAGACACTCTCTGACGAGGACATCCGCACCGTGATGAGCGGCGAAGTCCAGGGAAGTGTTCTGGAGCTACGGCGAGATGCCGACGGCACGGACACCCAGGACGCCGACGGGACGGACACCCAGGACGCCGACGGGACAGACACCCAGGACGCCGACGGCACGGACAGCCAGGACGCCGACGGCACGGATCGGTGACCATCGGAACCGGGCTGCCCCTGTGGCTCCGGCGGGTTGGGCCCTCCGCCTCTGCACCGGCGACGCCCCCGCATTCGTGAGCGAGACCTGGGGCCGGCAGGCCGCGATCCATGTCGCGGCCTCGGCTTCCGAAGCGCAGGAGTTGCTTTCGCTCGATGACGTCGACCGCATCGTGTCGACGATGTCATTGCGCACGCCAATGTTCCGGCTCGTCAAAGCGGGAAGCTCCCTCCCGGAGGCGACCTACACGCGCTCCGGACGGACCGGATCGAAGGCTGTGACCGGCATGGCCGATCCCGCGCGGATCTTCGCGCTCTTCGACCAGGGAGCGACGATCGTCCTCCAGGGACTGCACCGATACTGGGAACCGGTATCGCGTTTCGCCCGAGACCTCGAGCTGGAACTTGGCCACCCCTCTCAGGTCAATGCCTACGTGACGCCCCCCGGCGCCGCGGGACTGGCACTGCACATCGACCCGCACGACGTCTTAGTCCTGCAGACGTTCGGTCGAAAGCACTGGGAGGTGCACCGGGCACCGAAAGAGCCGGAGCGAGCGCCGATGGTGGCGATCCTCGAGCCGGGCGATTGCATCTACATGCCCAGGGGCTCACCACAT
>DASXTW010000071.1:0-4939 GCA_036505215.1 Actinomycetota bacterium
GACGCGAAGCCGGACGCCATCATCCACCAGGCGACCGCGCTGAGCGGCCTGAGCGACTTCAAGCACTTCGACCGGAGCTTCCACCAGACCAACCTGCTCCGGACGGAGGGCACGGACGCGCTGCTGGCCGCGGCGAAGGAGACGGGCGTCAGCCGCATCATCGCCCAGAGCTTCGCCCCGTACCGGTACGCGCGTGAGGGCGGGCCGGTCAAGACCGAGGACGACCCGCTCGACCCGACACCGGTGGCGGCGATGCGCGAGACCGAGGACGCGATGGCATACCTGGACCGAGTGGTCACCGAGGCGGGCGGGATCGCCCTGCGCTACGGCGGCTTCTACGGCGATCCCTCGGACACCACCCTGATTGACGCCGTGCGGGCGAGGAAGTTCCCTATCGTCGGGAGCGGCGAGGGCGTCTCGTCGTTCATCCACCTCGACGACGCCGCCGACGCCACCGTGCTCGCGCTCGACCTCGAAAGCCCGGCGATCTTCAACATCGTCGACGACGAGCCTGCCCCCATCAAGGTGTGGCTGCCCGAGCTGGCCCGGATCCTCCGCGCGAAGCCTCCCCGCCACTTCCCCACGTGGCTGGCTCGCATGTTCGCTGGCGAGGCCCTGGTGATGATAGCCACGGAGGCCCGCGGCGCATCGAACGCCAAGGCCAAGCGGGAGCTGGGCTGGACGCCGGCCCACCCCACCTGGCGACAGGGCTTCGCGGAGACCTACGCGGCGACGGGGAATCGGGGGCGCTGAGGTTCTCAGGCCTCGAACTCCCCTCGGCCTGCTGGTGGGCGGGCCTCGGCGACAACCTGGGGTCTGCCGAGGCGGCCGGCACCGCGGTCACGCGGTCCAGCGTCACGACCGGGGGGACGTGCTGTGCGAACGCCGCCGACACGTCGAGCAGCGGGACCCTCCTTGGGCTGGAGGAACCGGCAGTACAGCAGCTCCTGCCGATCACCTCCACGAGCTTCGCCCGGCTGTGCCCTCTGGCCAAACCACTCGTGTCGGCCTCTACCCTGACCCGTGGGTGCAGCGCAGAGTCAGCGTCTTCCCGTGGCCTTTCTCCTCCGAAACGCCAACGGCCCACAGGTCCCTTGAGGAAGACTCCGAAATGCCGGAGAGTTCGGCCTGGCCGGTGATACCGGTGGGCACCTCCTCCCAGCGCGTACCGTCCCAGCGAACGACGAGCGGCCCGAAGGAGCCGGAAAAGCCGCTCGATCCCACGGCCCAGATATCGTCCCCCGAGACCGCCAGCACCTTCACCAGGCGGCTGTCGGCAGGCATTGTCTTCGCGACGGACCAGCCATCCCCATCCCAGTGTTCGACGAGCGCGCGGTCTCCCTCGCCGAAGATGCCGGGCTCCGAGGCCGCGATCCCGACGGCCCAGACATCGTCCGGGCCAACCTCGGCCACCGAGAGCAGGTGGCTGTAGGGCTTCCCGTCGGCCGCAGGTACGTCCGGCGTGGCGGTACGCGTCCACCCGGCTTGGGTCAGGTGCAGCGCGAGTGTGTTGGACGTCTCGGCAGGAGCGACGTTCTCGGTGTCGCCGACCGCCCACACTTCACCCGGGCGAGCCTCGATCCCGCTCAGCCCGGCCTCCGGCTCCCCCGTGAGGGGCTCGGGTGGGAAACTGCCCTGCTGCACGACGGTCCAGCGGTCGCCCGTCCAGTGCTCCACCAGCGTGCCACCTGAGTGCCCCGTCGCCGTGTTGCCGGCAGACCAGACGTCGTCGGGGGCCAGTGCGACGAGTGCCTCCAGGTGCCAGTAGGTGGTTCCGGGATCGGCAAGCGGAACCGTACTCCAGTGGCTGCCGTCCCAGTGCAGGGCATCGTGGCCGAGGCCGATTGCCCACAAGTCGTTCGACGAGGTTCCATCGACGTCAACGAGATCCCCGTGTCCGAATGAGTCCGGAACAGGCACGATCGTCCAGGCGACCCCGTCCCAGTGCATCGTCAGAGGGAAGTTCTCGCCGCCTTCCTGATCAACGTACGAGACGCCGACGGCCCAGACATCGTCGTCCGAGAATGCGGCCACCGCATTGAGCTGGTTGTCCAGACGATCAGGCTCCCTGTTCGGGCTCGGCACCACCGTCCACGAGCATTGTCCAGGCGCGGCCGGCAGCTGGCGCAGGGGCGGACCGAGCGCTCGGACTCCCGTGAATCCTCCATAGATAAAGAGCGCCGCTGCCAGGCCCAGGACCAGCACCGTGCGAACGCGCCGCCGTACCGCTCTTCGGAGCATCCGCGAGGGCACCCCAGGCTGAGAGCGACGGGCCTCTTCAGCCATGCGCTCGAAGAATCTCCGAATGTCATCGGACACCTCATTCACCTCCAATGTGCGCGCGAAGCCCGCGAACCCCTCGAGACAGGAGCGACTTCACCGTTCCGGGCCGGCATCGGAGGACCTCGGCGATCTGTGCTTCCGAGAGGTCCTCGTAGTAGCGGAGCACGAGAGCCGCTCGCTGCCTGTGGGGGAGCGAGAGAAGGGCCCGCTTCATCTCTTCGTACGCGGCGACGTCAGGCAGGGTGGCGTGGGGCCTCGGCTCTCGGCGCTCCCGATGCAGATAGGCACGTTCGAGGCGCCTGCGCCGGACGTGCATCCGCGCTAGGTTCACGACGGTCTTGCGCAAGTACGCCTCGAACGCTCCCGGATTGCGGAGATCGGCGAAGCGTCCCGCAAGCTTGACGAACGCATCCTGCACTAGGTCCTCTGCCAGCGAACGGTCGCCGGTCAACAGGTAGGCGAGGCGGACCGCACCATCGCTGTAGCTCAGATACAGATCAGCGAGGCGGCTCCTCCTCTCGGCCTGCTCCTAGGTCCCCGTCCCGATCATCGGCTTCCGCTCTATAGATGCGGGGCGCGCAACATCGGTTGCAGCAACAAAGGACTACCCGAGGAGGGCAGGAGTTCGGGCCTCGGACCCGTGAAGCGTAGGCGTGGCCCTTGCACCCGGGACTTGGTGCGTGCGCTTTCCTCTTCGCAGAGGCCGAAGGAACAGCGCTCGAAACCACAAGGCGCGCATGAAATCCTGCCCGTGGGTTTTCCGCTGTGGGCGAGAGTGTTCGGAACCGTCCGGAGGTGACTCCAAACCGCATGTCGGGCCGCGTCCTAACTCTTGAGCTGGCCGTCCCGCCCGTCGATCCCCGCACGACACCGAATGTGAGCGGTCAAAGGTCGGCTCGACGAGCTGCCGTGCTCAACCGGTCTCTCGAACTCGGCGAGCCAAAGCGTATCCGGTCGTACGCAGCAAACGGCCGTTCCAGCGGGTCGAGTTCGTCCACCGTAGATTTGAGTTCGTTCGGCCAATCGCGGTCGTCTTGGCGCGGCGCTGGCCCGCCGGACGGACCTCGGGCTGGCAGGCTTTCCATTCTTTCCACCGTGCCTGCCCCAATTTGAGGATGCGCACGAAAGCCTCGGACACAAGAATCCCTGTGTCCCGATTAGTCGGCTCGGGGCAAGAGAGTCCAAGTTGGGGGAGGCTCCCATTGGGTATGGGAATCAGGGAGGCGGGCTCGAATGAGGGCCACATGGCTATCCAAGCTCATGCCGTACACGCCCGAGATGACCGCTATATGTATGCCCGGGTAGGGCTGAGGGCTGCTTCGACCTTCGAAGCCAACCCGAGCCGGCGGACATGCACCGGCTGCGGCGAGCTGGTCGAGATGCTCCGGGAGCCGGGCGGATGGTCGGTCTGCCCTCTCTGCGGCCGTTATGCCTGAGCTCCGGCCAAACGGCCCGCGATCGAGCTTCCCGTCTGCTCGGTGGCGACCAGCACTCCTGAGGCCCAGTTGAGGGAGCCTTGCTACCGGTCGACCTGGAGCCTGAGCGTCCTCGCTGACATGGGGCCGGATCTGGAGCAGGTCCACGAGCTGCCGCGCGAGCAAGAGCCCTCGTCCCGCGCCCCCCCAGGATGGGCTTCCGCCCACCGCTGCCGTTCCGCGAATGACGACGTTGGCAACCAGTTCACACCACCCATCATCGGCGTTTTCAGCTCAGCCCTCCAGCCCCGCCGTCGGTAGCCTGGGCATCCCCGCACCAGTTGCGCCTCGACGCGTATGACTTCACGGCTTGCGCCGGAACAGCCGCTGTTTGCGTACCAGATCCGCGACGACCGGGTGGTGGAAGCGCTTGACCCCGGTGCGGTGGAAGCGGACGTTGTTGGCGGCCCAGCGGATGCGGAACTCCTGGCTGCGGGTGGAAAGCTCGGCGATCAGGTGGGACAGCGCGCGGTCGTAGGGGTCGCGCCCGGCCTCGGCCCGAGGAAGCGCCACGATGTCGCTGGCGACGCTCTCCCAGTCGACATAGAACTCGGTCGCGCGAGGGTCCAAGAAGACGAAGCGGGCGAAGTTGGCCGGGCGGCCCGGGTCGCGGAGCGCCTCGGAGTTAGAGGGCGTATCCGAGCTGGTTCGCGTACAGCACGTCCAGGTGCCCGTTCTGCACGAACGCAGGTGTCCCGGTCATCGAATCGAGGATCCGCTGCACGCTCGGGCGTACGCGCTGCTGCATCGGACGCCGGCGCGGCGGGCGCGTCGCGTTCGCGATGTGCGCGAGATCGATCGGTGCGCGCGCTCCGCCTCGTCGGCTGGAGGGCGCGGGCCAGTTCCCTCCAGGACACTGTCGGAGACCCCGCGGGCGTTCCCGCGTTCGAGCCGCGTGTAGTACTCGACGCCGATCCCGGCCAGCAGGGCGACCTCCTCCGCCGCGGACCGGACACCCAGCGCTTGCCGCCGTAGACGGGCAGCCCGGTCTGCTCGGGGGTGAGCCTGGCCCGCCTCGAGGTCAGAACTCATGGATGTCACCCCGGACGTCCTCCCCGTTGCTCACCGCCCGAATGCTACGAGCGCTGGCCTGTAGGAGGGAGGCCCTGCCGGTACCCTTAACGGCTCGGTCTCCCTCCCGTCGACGATGTGTGGCTTCCTGGTCTCAGCAGACGGGAGTA
>DASXTW010000072.1:0-8257 GCA_036505215.1 Actinomycetota bacterium
GGCCGATCGACCTTCGAGCCGCGGCGTGAGCTGTAGCGTGGGTCCCATCCGGTACACGGCCCGCCGAACCAGCCCCAGACAGCAAGCTGACCAGCGTTTCCGCTAGTCAGAGTCGGCATGGTGGGCGCGACAGGGTTTGAACCTGTGACCTCTTCCGTGTCAGCAAACCACCGGAAACCGCTGTGCTAGGCGCCGTTGCTGCAGGTCGCGTCCGACCGTAGGGGTCGAAGTTAAGCGCTCTCATGGCGTTCAGTTAAGTGGTCTCTGAGCATCCCCAGATAATCCGGGACGTGCTCTCCGAAGCATCTTCGAGGTCGCCTGATCCCGCCCGAGATGGGCGCAATCGACTACTACCATACGGTGGTCCCTTCGGACGGGAACGAGATCAACGGCTGGGCAGCTGGGTCGCGGACGCGGTGCAGGCCCAAGCCTGATGCCCACGTCCTTGCCGCGCAGATCCAGGGTGCGAGGTACAAGGGCACAGACCTATCATCCGTATGGGTGAGAACGCGGGCTGGTTGACAACCGGAAGCCAAGTAGGATATCGGCTTCGCGAGTGGGTATGAGCAGCTACCCGTTGGCAGCGCGGACTGCGCTGGCCCAGGACGGGTAGACAGTGGTCGACGGGAGGAGGTCGGTGTGGCGATCGAACTCGATGCCATCAGCGTTGGGAAGGTCGACTTCATCGAGAAGCACGGCCTGTGGACGGACGAGCAGAAGAAGGCGGCTGAGAGGGTCATCTCGCTCGTCAAGGAGGACAACTTTCGAACGATTCGGGTCTCGTGGCCGGATCAGCACGGCATCCTGCGCGGCAAGACCCTGACGCCCAACGCATTCCTGCACGCCCTAAGGAATGGCCAGGACTTCCAGAGCGCCGTGCTGATCATGGACACCACCAACAGGATCATCTTCCCGCTGTTCCGCGCAGGCGGGGGGTTCGGCATCCCCGAGATGACCGGGTACCCGGACATGATCCTGGTTCCCGATCCACTGTCGTTCCGCGAGCTGCCGTGGGCGCCGGGCACGGGTTGGTGCCTGTCGGACGCGTACTTCCAGAACGGCAAGCCGGTCCCGTTCTCCAGCCGCTACGTCCTGCGCCGGTGGCTCGAGAAGCTTGCCGAGCACGGGTACGAGTACGTCTCGGGGCTGGAGGTCGAGTGGTACATCACCAAGCTCGAGGACTCCATGCTCCTGCCCGAGCAGTCTGGGTGGCCGCCCGAGCCACCGAAGGTGAGCGCGGTCGCCCACGGCTTCCAGTACCTGACCGAGAATCGCCAGGACGAGATCGATGGGATCCTCTCGATCCTCGAGCGGCAGCTGCAGGAGGTCGGACTGCCGCTGCGGACCATGGAAGACGAGTGGGGCCCCGGGCAGTGCGAGTTCACGTTCGACCCCCGCAAAGGCATGGAGTCCGCGGACAACATGGTCCTGTTCCGCACGGCCGCGAAGCAGATCTGCCGGCGCAACGGGTACCACGCCTCGTTCATGTGTCGGCCCAACCTCGAGAACTTCTTCTCGAGCGGCTGGCACCTGCACCAGTCCCTCCGGGACATCGGGACCCAGCAGGCTGCCTTCACCTCACGGGAGGAAGGCGAGTGGGGGACCGGGGAGTGGCTGTCAGACGTCGGCAAGTACTTCGTCGGGGGCCTGCTCGAGCACGCCGCCGCGCAGTGCGTGTTCTCCACACCGACGATCAACGGGTACAAGCGGTTCCGACCGGATTCCTTCGCCCCGGACAAGATCACCTGGGCCTTGGAGAACCGAGCCGCGTACATCCGAGTGGTCAGCGCGGGGCCAGGTGACGAGGCGGCGCACATCGAGAACCGGGCCGGCGAGCCGTCGGCGAACCCCTACCTCTACATGGCGTCGCAGATCATCGCCGGGCTGGACGGCATCCAGAACAAGATCGACCCCGGACCGATGGTCGAGGAGCCTTACGTCGTCGACAAGCCCCTGCTCCCCCGGAGCCTCATGGACGCCATGGAGGCCCTGAAGGCGGACGCCGTGTTCAACGAGGCACTCGGGAAGCCTTTCATGGAGTTCATAGCCGCGTACAAGCAGTCAGAGATCGACGCCTACCTCGCCTCCGTGACCGGGGAGGACGGCGTCGTCCAAGCGGACCATCTCACCACCGTGACCCCCTGGGAGCACCAGGAGTACTTCGAGGTCTACTGATCCGCGGAGCCTGAACCAAACCTGTCATGAGCGACGACACGAGACCGCTCCGAACCTCCCGGTGGGTCTGGAGTTGCCTTGCGTTCGAGCCCGACAGCGACGGTACGAAAGAGGACAGGGAGGTGCGGCGTGAGCGACGAGACCGATGGCCAGAAGACTGATTTCATGGGTTCGGAGCCGAGACCCATGTCGGCCGGCGAAATGAACGAGTTCCTCCAGAAGCCGTGGATCGCCAAGATCGCCTGCCTGACCCCGAACGGCTCGCCCTATATCGCTGCCAGCTGGTACCACTGGGACGGTGTGGCGTTCTGGGTGGTGCCACGAGCACGGTCCGAGTGGGCCCATTACCTGGCTCGCGATCCGCGAGTGCACCTCCTGATTGACGATCCCAACCCGCCGCTCTCCAAGGTGATCTGCGAGGGCACTGCCGTGGTCGTCGAGGCGGCGGTCGGACCCTACCTCGACAACGGGGAGATGTCGATCTGGAACAAGATCGGCACATACCACACGGGTCCCCGCTACCTGGGGGAACGCGCGAATGAATATCGCGGTCCGAAGAACGTCGAGCCGTGCTGGACCATCAAGATCGTCCCGAGGAAGATCACGACGGTCAGGTACGGCTTCCAGTGGGCCTCCCGATACGAGCATCCAGAGCTGATCCCGGAGGACGAGGGAAGGGCGGAGGTTACGCCTGTCTACTACGGATAGTGGGTCGATATCCTTTGGGACCGCCCACCGACGGTGAGGTCTGATGAGAATCCGACCGCGATTCGACAGCCGCGCGGGACCGAAATCCTGGGAAATGAGTGAGCCTACAGTTGGCCGGGCAAAGCCGCAGGGGCGCGGCCGGCGCGCGCCGCTCGACGCTACGGACCCGGCCATCCTGGGGCTCCTTGCGAGCGACGCACGCATGTCGCTGCGCCGCATCGCCCGTGAGCTGGGTATGTCGCCGCCTGCTATCACCGACGGAGTGGCAGGGCTAGAACGGCTGGGGGGATCCGCGGCTATCGGGCCGAGATCGACCGGTCGATATTTGGACTTTCCTCTTGTGGTATACGTCGGCATCGTCTCCATCCAGGGAGCCGGCCAGTTCCAGGTCCTGGAGCGCCTCCGGGAGACGCCGCAGGTCGAGGATGTCCACGTGGTAACCGGTCCGAAGGACCTGCTCGTCCGGCCCCGCCTGCGAAACGCCGTTCACCTCCGAGATGTGCTGTTCGAACGAATCGGGACAGTCCTCGGTGTTGATTGGACGGAAACCTTCGTCAGCCTGGGGGGATGGCGCCCAAGGCGATTGACGTCCTGCTCATCGATGGTCTCCTCGCCCACGGACAAGCGGAGTCCTGAGGGAGTGCTCGATGTCACGCATCAAGCCGGGAGGAAGGATGGGGATCACGCAGCGTAGGGAGGGATGGGAGGACCTCTTCGCCACCCGAACCAGAGGAGACGTCGGTGAGGGGCTCGGGTCGATCCTGGCGCTCTCGACCGCAACGGACCTCATCTCGTTCTCAGGGGGCTTCCCGGACCCTGCCACGTTCCCTGGCCCCGTTCTTGCCGAGATCCTCAGGAGACTCATCGCCGCCGGGGACGCCTCGGCCATGCAGTACGCCCCCACTCCCGGGCTCCCTGGCCCTCGCGCCTTCATCGCTGAGCGACTGGAGCAGCTGGAGGGGCGACGTCCGGAGGAAGGGGAGTTCCTCATCACCAGCGGGGCCATCGAGGCCCTGGAGCTCCTGTCAAAGACCTTCCTCGACCCTGGCGACCTGGTCCTGGTGGAGGGCACCACCTACCTGGGAGCCATCATGGCCTTCCGGAGTTTCCAGGCCAACGTCGAGTGCGTGCCCATCGATGACGATGGACTCGACACCGAGGCCCTCGAGCGCCGTCTTGCCGGAGGGCGGGTCCCCAAACTCCTCTACACCATCCCCGATCATCAGAACCCCGCCGGGGTAAGCCTTTCCGCGGATCGGCGCCGGGCCCTGGTGGAGCTGGCCGGTCGGCACGGCTTTCTGCTCGTGGAGGACGTGGCCTACCGTGAGTTCGGCTTCGCCGGAGAGCGTCTGACTTCGCTTTGGTCCCTGGCACCTGACACCGTCGTCCAGGTCGGGACCTTCTCCAAGACGTTCTTCCCTGGGGTCCGGCTGGGGTGGGGCGCTGGTCCGGCCGAGGTCGTGGCCAGGCTGGTCCTGGCCAAGCAGAACACCGATCAGTGCGCCGGCGCCCTGGGCCAGCGCCTTCTCGAGGAGTACGGCCGGCAGGGGCTTCTCGAGGAGCAGAATGCCCGGGGCCGGTCTCTGTATAGCCGGCGATGCTCGCTCCTCATCGAGGCCCTCGAGACACACATGCCCGAAGGGGTCGCCTGGACCCGGCCTCGGGGAGGATTCTTCTGTTGGCTGACCCTGCCCGACGGCGTCGATGCCGTGAAGCTCTCCGAGGGGGCGATGGCCGAGGGGGTAGCTTTCGTCCCCGGGGCCCCCTTCTTCCCGGATGGCAGGGGCCGAAACAATCTCCGGTTGGCCTTCAGCCGGATCGACGACGAAGTGATCCCCGAGGGGGTGCGCCGGCTGGCGGCCCTCTTCCGACGAGCCGTAAGGAGCTGAGCAGAGATGACCGACGCTGACCGATACTTCGCGATGGATCCCAAGCTGGGGGAAGGCGCGACCGGAGGCGCCTACGTCGAGGTCGACAAGGACGTGTCTGCACTGGAGTTCGTCCCCGGGCTGGTGTTCCGCCCGGTGGTCGGTAGCCAGCTCATGGCCAGCTTCGTTCGGTACAACCCCAACACCGCGGCCCCCGTCCACACCCACGAGGAGGAGCAGATTACCGTCGTGATCGAGGGGGAGCTCCAGTTCGATCTCGCCGGCGACCTCCGGATCATGGGCCCCGGGATGGCCGTGGTCGTCCCGCCTGGGGTTCCTCACGGGGCCCGTACCCATGACACCTCATGCTTCGAGATCGACATCTTCCACCCGCCCCGGAGGGCCCTCCTCGAGTTGGCCCAGGCCTCCAGCGAGCACCTTGCTGGGACCGAAGAGCCATCCACGCCCCTGCCGACTGAGCCGCCGCAGGGCCAATGGAGCTAGGGCTCAGAGACAAGAAGGCCATCGTCACCGGCGGGACGAAGGGCCTTGGCCGGGCCATCACCGAGGTGTTCGTGCGGGAGGGGGCGGACGTGGCCATCTGCGCCCGCCAGGAGGAAGAACTCACCGCGGCAGCCGAGGAGCTTCGCTCGGGCAGCACCACCCTCTACGGCCAAGTGTGCGACGTTACCGACCCCGGGCACGTGGCGGACTTCGTCACCCGGTCGGCGAAGGTCCTGGGAGGCATCGACATCCTGGTGAACAACGCCGGGCGGGCCCATCCCGGCGACTTCGAGACTCTCAGCGACGAGGACTGGCAGGCCGACCTCGACGTGAAGCTGTTCTCGATGATCCGGTGTTCGCGGGCGGTGGTACCCCACATGCGGGCTCGGGGTAGTGGGCGGATCATCAACATCAACGCTGTCAACGGCAGATACCCGGACCCCACGTTCTTCGCCACGAGCGTAAACCGGGCAGCCTGCCTATCGTTTACCAAGACATTGGCGATCCAACTCGCTCCCGAGAACATCCTCGTGAACAGCGTGAACCCTGGCTTCGTGGTCACTTCGCAGTGGAAGAACATTCACCGCCGACGCGCCCCCCACATTTCCGAAGAAGAATTCTTCCGCCGGATGGCCGAGAAGGAGGTTCCCCTTGGCCGGTTTGGCCGCCCCGATGAGGTGGCCAGCGTAGTGGTGTTCCTGGCGAGCGACCGGGCGAGCTACATCACCGGGGCCTCCGTGGACGTCGCCGGGGGCATGGGGAAGTACGTGTAGAGCTCTCGCCCTCCAGCTACCCTTCTGATCCCAATCAAAGCCCACAGAGAGCCCGAGCGTTCCGCTCGAAGATCCCATGCTGGACGCCCTTCAGCCAGCTCGCTCGAGCCCCTGCCGCGGCCTGGGTCGACCGCACCTTCTCCCACGCGTTCGCAGGGCCACGGCGGCGAACCAATACAGCTCGAGTTCCTGAAAGCCGTCGGAGGCTAGGAGGATCCGGTCGGTGGGAGCGAGATCCACCAGACGCGGGAGGCGATCGGCGGTAGTGAGGGGGGAGAAGATGTCGCCCGGCACTACTCCGAGACGCGGGCGTGGCTCGGCGAGCAACCGGGCGAGGACGCGGACGTGGACGCGGACTGGATCGACGTGCTGCACGAGTCGCTCAACCCCCCACCCGAAGCCCGGCTACGAGCATTGGGAGGTCGTGACCTGGTGCTGCCACGCGCGCCGGCGGCGAGAACGTCGTCGCGGTGAGGTCTGGCTGGGGTGACGGCTACTATGCGATTGTCGGCGGCTACGACGCCAGCGACCGGCTGCTGGCTGTGCACGTCGACTTCTTCCTGTTCCCGGCATGGGCTGAGCCGGGTAGAGGATCTCAAGGCGCCTACGGCTGCAGCCCGTGCCTTGCTGCTTCTGGCCCCGTCCGCCGCGAGCTGCTCACCGGTCCCCAGACGCGGCCAGCCCCGTGTTCCTGGAGGTCATGCGTTTCGGCGATTACCGGGCAACCGCGGAGACCTAGGCCCACGTAATGCCAGCCCGGAGTGCTCAGGCAGTGAGTATGATCGCAGGGCTATTTCGTAGGTCAGAAGGTAATAAGGATAGCCGAGATGACTCGCGCGCCAGCGCTGAATAATCTCGCGCACTTCCGTGGATGTGATACGAAACTCGATACCGGACGGTTTTCAACTGGTTTGCTTCCCGTGGCCCCGAGTTGCAAGGAGTGGATGTTCGTGCAGGTCAGGCATATGTATGCCAGTGGGGGAGAGTCCGTAGAAATCGAATTCGGACGTTGAGGGCCTAGTGTCCGCAAGGACGTGGGGGTTCAAGTCCCCCCTCCGACTCGAACCCCTACATTGCCCGCCACGTAAATGCGGAACTCTGGTCGACCGGCGGCCGGGATTTCGCTCCAATTTCGCTCCACCCGACGCCAAGCCGCGCGAGACCAGGCGCGACGGGAGGGGACGCCGAGTGACGGCTGAAGCGGTCTGTAAATCGCCGGCTAGCGCCTACCCAGGTTCGAATCCTGGTCCTGCCACAGTTCCAGGATGCTGGCGCACCTGACCAAGACGCTTTACCCTGGCATCCTGAACGACTGCTTCTACCGAGCGCCACCGCGGTCTGCCGCAAGCAGGCCAAAGCGCTGGGCTGCCCCCTGCCGCTGCACAACATGTGCCTGCACTGCCCGAACGCGCGCCGCACAGGCGTGCACCTTCCCCGGCTCACCCCGGCCCGCGACCAGGCCGCCGCGGCGTTGGACCTCGCCCCCACAGGCGGCGGCGACCTGCCGCCGCTGCAGCGCGTCGCCTTGCAGACCCACATCGCCGACCTGGACCGAGTGATCAGCGAACTCCAACTCCACGACGCCCCTGACGGCGAGGAAGCCGACCCGGCCGATGCCTGATCCGCCCCTGCAGCCCCACCACGACGCCTTCCGCCGGTTGGCCGACAGCCGGCCGTTGTCCGAGCTGGACCGCCGTCTCATCGACGCCTTCGACCGGCTGGCCGGCGGCCGGTCGGAGACCACCGACGGCGCGCTCACCGTCACCAACTGTGCGCTGAAGCCAGGGTGTCCCGGGCCTCCTACTACCGCTCCCCGGTCGCCGCAGTGGTCAAGACGCTCCTGGCCTCCGACCAGACACCCCGTCCCGAGGTCGAACAACTCCGCCAACGAGTGCGGGAACTGGACAAGGCCGGCAAGGAGCAGCGGCGGCGGCACGCCCAGGAGGTACGAGACCTCAAGGCCGCCGCGGCGGTGTATGCCAACCAGGTCCAGGTCCTGGCCCTGCGCAACGCCGAACTGGAGGCCGACAACTGCCGCCTGGTCGCGCACTGGCGCAGGTGGAAGCGGCAGTGATCCCGACTTCCGCGGCATCCCGACCACCATGATGCCGCCGACACCAGCGTCTCCGGGAATCCCAGCAGCCTGCGCCGGGCACGTCAGCGGTTATGGAGCGTTCGGTGACGTCGGGTCGGGCGGGTCGACCAGGCGGTGCTGGTATGCCAGCGCGA
>DASXTW010000073.1:0-8576 GCA_036505215.1 Actinomycetota bacterium
AAGAAGAAGAACACGACCGTCAGGACCCTGCGCCTGGGGAACATCACGATGTAAGCGCCGAGGACGCCCGCGATGGCACCGGAGGCGCCCAGGTTCGGAACCACCGAGTTGGGGTCGACCAGGAGCTGTCCGATCGACGCGGCGATCCCGGCCCCGATGTAGAAGAGGAGGTACAGGATCGGCCCCAGCTTGTCTTCCACGTTGTTCCCGAAGATCCACAGGAACAACATGTTGCCCCCGATATGCAGCCAGCCCCCGTGGAGGAACATCGCCACGAACACCGACTGCCACCACGACTTGTCCGGACATCTCCTCTCGAGAAAGCGCTGAAAGCTTGCGTAGTCTCCCCGGCTCCCCGGACCGAGGGGCTCCTGCCTCGCCAGTTCGCGAAGAGCCGAATCGCCTCCTTCGGCGATGGTCGTTTGATGGGTCACCTCGTATGGGACCTCGGCGTGGCAGTAGAAAAACGCCACTTGCTTGGTCGCCTTCTCGCTCGCGCTGCCGCGGGCGAAGGTCGGCTCCCACAACAGGAACGCCAGCACGTTGAGGGCGACGATGAACAGCGTGATCCAGGGGAAGTGGCGGGTGGGGTTGTCGTCGTGCAGTGGAAGCATCGGTCAATCCTCGCAGCTTGCCGCTCTCACGCAAGCTTCCGCAGACGCAGGAGGTCGCTGAAGCTCGCCTCGATGCTCACCTGACCGGCCAGATACGCGGAGAACATCGACTTCTTGCCGTCCACCAGCTCGACCAGATAATCGCTGGACACCCGCACCCTGATCTCGGCCTGGCGAGGCGCTCCCTCGTAGAGCCCATCCATCCGGCCCCCTGTGAGCTCGGTCCAATACGAGGTCCCGAGGTCGGTGATGACCACCTCGATGATGCGCGTCTCAGGGAGCGATTCGGCCAGCGACCCCCGCACCTGGTGGTCCGCTTGGTCCAGTCGCTTGATCAACTGGCGCAGCTTGGTTTCGACCTGTCTCTTCGTGGCCACGTCGACTCCGGTCGGACTGGAGAGATGGGCCGCTCATGGCGGCGTGCGCCCGCGGGCGGCGCGGATTATACCCAGGGGTCCCCGAGCTCAGCGCCTGGCCGGCCCCCAGCGGTGATGAAGCCCGAACGCGTCCGTGGTGGGCATCCGTGAAGGGCTATCCTTGCGCTCACATGATCGACGACATGCGAAAGTACGTGAGGATCGGCTTGGAGGCCCTTTCCGCGCAAGGACCCGAGGACGTAGCCGGAGCTGTGAGGTCGCGGGCTCAAGTCGTGGCCGAGCAGCTCTCGACGCTTGCCGCGGGGTTCCTGGAGTGGTCAGCCGAGGCCCGGGCCAGCCTGCTGCAGGAGCTGAAGGATCTCGTCGCGCGGCAGGTCGAGGAGATGGGCGTCGCCAGGAAGAAGGATCTGGACGGTCTCAGGAGCCGGCTCCAACGGCTGGAGGCGCGACTGAACGCGCAGGCAGCGAGCAGTGGCGGCGCCGGCCGAGCAAAGAGCACCAGCCGGGCGAAGGCGGGTTCATCCGCACGAACGGCTCGGTCCAAAGCCGCGCGCTCCTCACCCGGCAGGACCGGTGCGGGACGGAGACGAGTCTCCCGCGGGCCCAGGTGAGGTTGCGCCGCCGACTGGACGTCGAGATGGTGCGCCGAGGGCTGACGGCATCTCGCTCCGAGGCAGCCCTGGCCATCCGGTTGGGCAGAGTGGTCGTCTCCGGCAGCCCTGCGATGAAGGCGGGTACCATGGTTCGCCCGGACGAGGCGATCACGATGGCGGCTGCGGCGCGTCGATACGTGTCTCGCGGCGGCGAGAAGCTCGAGGCTGCCCTCGATCGGTTCGGGATCGAGGTGAAGGGTCTTCGGGCGTTGGACGCAGGCGCATCGACCGGGGGCTTCACCGATTGCCTGCTCTCCAGGGGTGCCGAGCACGTGGTCACCGTCGACGTCGGCTACGGCCAGCTCGACTGGCGCCTTCGGGAAGATCCGCGTGTGACGGTCCTCGAACGCGTAAACGTGCGTGAGCTGGAGCCCGATTCCCTCCCCTACAGGCCCGACGTGATCGCCGCCGACCTGTCGTTCATCTCGCTGCGCCTGGTCATACCCGCCCTGGTCCGGTGCGCGGCCAGCGGTGCCCTCTTCATCCTGCTGGTGAAGCCCCAGTTCGAGGCGGGCAAGGACGAAGTCGGCGGGGGAGGGGTCGTGCGGGACCCGGATGTGTGGCGCAGGGTTCTGGCAGACGTGGCCGAAGCGTCCCGGAGGGAGGAGCTTGAGGTTGGCGGAGCGATGGCATCTCCTCTGGTGGGTCCCGCCGGGAACATCGAGTTCCTCATGTACGCGCGCCGGGTAGAGAAAGACTCTCCGTTCGACGGGCAAGCCCGGGCCGAAACCACCTCCCCGAGGCTGGAGGCGGCGATCGAGGAAGGACTCGCTCTCGCCCCGGACTCCGGTCGCGAAGCAGGCGAGGCGGAGGGCGCCGGTGCCTGACGCGGGCTCGGATTCAGGACTCCTCACACGCACCGTGGGCCTGGTCGTCCACGCCGGCCGCGAGGGGGCCATCGAGGCCGCCGAGTCGCTGATCGGCTGGCTGCGGAACAACGGGGTCACCACGCGCTGCCTGGAAGGCGAAGGCCCGTGGGCAGACGAGAAGTCGCCCGCCGGCGAGTTCGCCCTCGGACTGGATCTGGTCCTGTCGGTGGGTGGAGACGGGACGTTGCTTCGGGCCGCCCAGCTGGCCAACCAGGCCGACGTACCGCTCCTGGGCGTCAAGGTGGGCCGCCTGGGGTTCCTCACCGAGGTGGAGCCCGAGGCGGCCACGGAGCTCCTTGGGGAGATCCTTGCCGGGGAGATCCATCTCGAGGAGCGAACGGCCATCGTGGCGACGGCATCAGACGCACCCTGGGACGAACCGCAGTGGGCCCTGAACGAGATCATCGTGGAGAAGCGGGCTCGCCACCGGCTGATCAGGCTGGCTGCTCAGGTGGGCGGTGAATACGTCACCACCTTCTCGGCCGACGGCGTGATCGTGGCCACCCCGACGGGGTCGACCGCCTACTCGTTCTCCGCTCGCGGGCCGATCGTGTCGCCGAAGGTCCCTTGCATGCTGCTCACGCCGGTCTCGCCGCACATGGTGTTCGACCGTTCGATCGTGCTGTCTCTCGACGAGGGGGTCACGTTGGAGGTGCTCGGAGACGAGCCCGGTCTGCTCTCGGGGGATGGCCGTCCGGGGCTGGAGCTCCCCGTGGGCTCGAGCGTGAGGATCGAGCCGGCCGACCGGCCGGCCCGTCTGGTTCGCCGCGACGGCTCACCGAGCTTCTTCCGGCTGCTCAGGGAGAAGTTCTCCCTGCCGGGGGCCGCCCCGCACGGCTCGACGTGGACCGACGACCCGTCCGGCGCCCCGCCGGGGATCCGGTCCGGATGAACCCGTAGATCCCTGGGTAGGATGGGTCAATGCTCGGCCTGTTGATTCGGGCAACCAACGCGTGAGCTCGAGGTGAGACCAGTTGGCGCTTAGGGTCACCAGACGGCGGACGCGGAGCACCGCCCAGATGGCCCGGGTGGACCGTCGCACGAAGCGACTGCTGCGGCGGATCCAGCCCGGGGAGATTGTCGTGATCGATCACGAAGACCTCGACCGCATCTCGGCCGAAGGGTTGGTCGAGCGCGGGGCGAGCGCCGTCGTCAATGCCTCCCGTTCGATCAGCGGAAGGTATCCGAACCTCGGGCCGCTGATCCTCATGGAGCACGGCATCCCATTGGTCGATGGCGTCGGAAAGATCCTCATGAGGAAAGTCCAGGAGGGGGACGTCGTCCGGATCGACGGCGATCGCGTGTACCGAGGCGAGGAGCTCGTGGCGGTCGGCACCCGCCAGAGTCTGAGCTCGGTGACCGCCGCGATGGACGTGGCCCGACAGCGCCTGGCCGAACAGTTCGAGAGCTTCGCCCAGAACACGCTCGAGTTCATGGCCCGAGAGCGAGACCTCCTGTTCGGCGGCACCGGCCTTCCCGAGCTGGACCATGACCTGCAGGGCCGGCACGTCTTGGTCGTCGTGCGCGGCTACAGCTACAAGGACGACCTCGCAGCCCTGAAGCCCTACATCCAGGAGGTGCGGCCGGTCCTGGTGGGTGTGGACGGCGGCGCCGACGCCTTGCTCGAGGAGGGTTACAGGCCCGATCTGGTGGTGGGGGACATGGATTCGGTCTCCGAGCGGGCGCTGCTCTCGGGCGGGGAGATCGTCCTGCATGCCTACCCGAACGGTTTCGCCCCGGGTGAGGAGCGCCTGATCGCGCTGGGCATCCCCTACAAGCTCATGAAGGTTTCGGGCACCAGTGAGGACATGGCGTTCCTGTTGAGCCATGGGAAAGGTGCCGACCTCATCGTGGCCGTGGGAACTCATGGAAACCTCCGTGAATTTCTGGACAAGGGCCGCATGGGGATGGCCAGCACGTTCCTGGTCCGGCTACGGGTGGGAGAGATCTTGGTGGATGCCAAGGGCGTGTCGCGGATGTATCGGCGGACGATCCGAGGGCGAGACGCCCTCCTGCTGGTGAGCGCGGCGCTCCTGGCCTTCATCGTGGTCGTCGCCATCTCTCCGCCTCTTCGCCTCTTGGTAAAGTTGCTTTACGAATCCGTGCGGGACTTCGTCTTCCGGGTGACGCATTGATCTCGTTCAGGTTTCACCTGGTCTCGATCGTGTCGGTGTTCCTGGCACTAGCGCTGGGCGTTCTGGTGGGCACCACGGTCGTGAACCAAGGAGTCCTGGCCGACCTCCGCAATCGCACGAACTCTGCCGTCGAGCGCGCGAACGATCTCAAGAAACAGGTCGGCGAGCTCCAGGGGCAGCTCAAGGACTGGGACAACTTCGCCACCTCTGTCGAGCCCATCCTGGTGGAGGGACAGCTCACAGGGACCGAGGTCGTGCTGGTGACGCAGGAGGGAGTCAACGCTGCCGACCTCGAAAGTGTGAGACGGACGCTGCAAGATGCCGGGGGGAAAGTGGTGGCCGAGCTGGTCATCACGAAGCGAATGGCACTCACCGACCTGATTGCGCGCTCCGACCTGGCCGAATTGGTCGGGAGCTCCCCGTCCACCGATCCGGTCGGTCTGGCCGAGGCGGCAGCCGAGAGGCTCGCGGCGCGCCTGATTGCTGGACCAGGATCGCCCGACGCCGACCTGCTCGATCGGCTGCGGACCGCGGGCTTCCTCATCATTCGCGGAGGAGGCACGCCTCAGGACATCGGAGCAACGTTCCAATCGGTCGTGCTCCTGGCTGGAGGCAGGGATCCACCGGTTCTTGACCCCGCCGTCTTCCTTCAACCTCTGGCGGCGTCGCTGGTGGAGTCGTCACGGCCCGTCGTGGCGGCGGAGACTACCGAGACGGCCTCTTCCCTGGTGAGCCTGATCCGGGACGACGGGACCATGGACGGACACCTCGTCACCGTGGACAACGTGGACCAGATTCCCGGTCGTGTGGCGATCGTGTTCGGCCTCCGGGACCTCCTGGCGTCGCCGGGGAAGGGAGGAGACTACGGAGTCAAGGACGGGGCCTCCGGGATCCTCCCGAAGCCGTGACGTCACCAGACGGTCGGGGCGCCACTCGGAGCAAGGGCACCGGGCGACGTGCGACCCGAACCGCTCCCAGGGTCGTGGCCATCGTGGCGGCCTTCGACGAAGAAGAATCAATCGCCAGGACGGTAAAGGCGCTGGCCGGCATCGAGTCGATCTCTGAGGTCGTCGTGATCGCCGACGGCTCGACCGACCGTACCGGTGAGGAGGCGGTGGGGGCGGGTGCGAGGGTCCTGGCTGCATCTCGACGGCTGGGAAAGGGCGGTGCAATCGACTCAGCTCTGGAACGGGTGGGCCCGGCCGATGCATACCTGCTGGTGGACGGGGACGTTGGCGAGACTGCGGCCGAGACCGCGGCGCTGCTCCAGGAGGTCGTCGCCGGGCGCCTCGACCTCGCCATCGGCCGCCTCCCGCCCCTCGAGGGCGGGGGGTTCGGCCTGGTAAAAGAGTTCTCCCGACGGGCCATCCGATCCATCTCGGGGTTCGACCCTGACGAGCCGCTGTCGGGCCAGCGCGCCATCAGCCGAGAGGCTCTCGAGGCCTGTCGTCCCCTTGCGTCTGGGTTCGGCTTGGAGACCGCCATGACCATCGACGCGGTTCGGTTGGGGTTCCGAGTGGGGGAGGTACCAGTTGACATGCGCCACCGGCCAACCGGGCGAGATGTGACCGGCTTCGCCCACCGCGCCCGCCAAGGGCTAGACATAGTGAAAGCAGCGATCCCGAGACTTCTCCGCGTGCGGTGAGAATCCTGGCGCTCGCGGGCATCGTCCTCGGATGGGCGGCGGTGACATTCGCCTACTCCGCATGGGTCGTTCGGAGGCCCGGGCGCTTGCCGACCGCCATCAATTACCGAGGAGTGCAGCTGCCGCTGTGTCTGGGAATGGGGCTGGGCCTGCTGCTCGTGTGGATCTACATCTTCCGCGCGGGGTGGATCATCGATGCTTCTGTGAGAACCACCACAGCCGAGCGGAGGGCCATCGCCGCTTCGCTGGCACTCGTCCTCCTGGCCGGGTGGTTTGACGACTACCGAGCCGGCTCTACGCGGGGCATCCGGCGCCACCTCAGAGAACTGGTTGCCGGGCGGATCACGCCTGGCCTCGTGAAGCTCGTGGTCATCCTCGGCGCCGCGGCATGGGCCTCGCTGGGGCTGGACGACCGGCCGGTCAGGATCCTGGTCGGGATCCCCATGATGGCCGGAGCAGCCAACCTCTGGAACTTCCTCGACGTGCGGCCGGGTCGAGCCCTGAAGTGGTTCCTGGTGGTGGCCCTGGCTCTGGCTGGCTGGTATGTGCGCTACGACGACTTTCTGCTGACCGCCGCGGTCGGGTCCGCCGCGGCCTTGCTGATCTGGGACCTTCGTGAGAGAGCCATGCTTGGCGACGCAGGATCCAACGGGCTCGGTTTCCTGATCGGGCTTGCCTTCTTCCGTCTGCTTCCAACATGGGGACTCGGGATCGCGCTCGCCTTGATCCTCATCCTCCACGGCCTCGGTGAGACGGTCACGCTGTCGCGGCTGATCGAGGCATCCCCACCGTTGCGCTGGTTCGACCGGCTGGGGCGGCTTCGGATCGACCAGGCCAACCCCGAATCCGGCCCAGACTCGAGAGATTCGGCGGCAACCTGAAGGGAAACGCTTCCACCGTTTCGAGTCGTCTGATACCATGAAATCCCGTAGTGCCAGAGCGACCGAAGTACGTGTTCGTCACGGGAGGAGTCGCCTCCGGCCTCGGGAAGGGCATCACCTCAGCTTCCCTGGCCCGCCTCCTCAAGTCTCGCGGCCTTCGCGTCACCCTTCAGAAGCTCGACCCCTACATCAACGTCGACCCCGGCACGATGAACCCGTTCGAGCATGGGGAGGTCTTCGTGCTCGACGATGGGGCCGAGACCGACCTCGATCTCGGTCACTACGAGCGATTCACCGACGAGAGCCTGGGGCGCGAGTCCAACGTGACCACGGGAGCCGTCTACCAGGCCGTCATCCAGCAAGAACGGCGAGGTGAGTACCTCGGCAAGACGGTGCAGGTCATCCCCCACATCACCAACGAGATCAAGGGCCGCATCCGCACGTTGGCCAGCACGACCGACGCCGACATCTGCGTGATCGAGGTGGGAGGAACGGTCGGCGACATCGAGAGCCTGCCGTTCCTCGAGGCCATCCGGCAGCTCCGGAACGAGGTGGGACGGGAGAACGTGGCCTTCGTCCACGTCTCGCTCATGCCGTTCATCGGCCCCACCGGCGAGCTCAAGACGAAGCCGACACAGCACTCCGTCAAGGAGCTCCGATCGATCGGTATCCAGCCGGACGTGATCGTGTGCCGGTCGGACCGGCCCATCGGCCGCAATCTGAAGGAGAAGATCTCCCTCCTGTGCGATGTGGAGACGCGAGGAGTGATCTCCGCGGTCGATGCCGAGTCGATCTACGAGGTGCCTCTCGTCCTGCACAGGGAAGGCCTGGACACCTACCTGGCGAGCCTCCTCCGGCTGCCGGACCAGGACCCTGAACTGCGGGAATGGCAGGACCTGGTCGACCGGGTACACCGCGCCGTATCCCCCGTGAGCATCGCCGTCGTCGGAAAGTACGTGACGCTCAAGGACGCCTACCTCTCGGTGATCGAGGCGCTCAAGCACGGGGGCTTCCATCACGGGGCGAGGGTGAACCTCACCTGGATCCCGTCGGACGAGCTGATCGCGGGTGGGGTTGAGGAGATCCTGGGGCGGGCCGACGGGATCCTCGTCCCAGGCGGCTTCGGGATCCGTGGCGTCGAGGGGAAGGTCGAGGCAATCCGGTTTGCCAGAGAGAGCAGGATCCCGTATCTGGGCTTGTGCCTGGGGTTGCAGTGCGCCGTGATCGAGTACGCGCGGAACGTGTGCGGGCTCGAGGGGGCCAATTCCTCAGAGTTCGATCCGAAGACGCCGCACCCGGTGATCGACCTGCTGCCCGAGCAGGAGGGTGTGGTCGACATGGGCGGGACCATGCGGCTGGGCGCCTATCCATGCGAGATCCTTCAGGGAAGCCTGGCCGAGCG
>DASXTW010000074.1:0-15303 GCA_036505215.1 Actinomycetota bacterium
ACGGCTTCGACATCAAGACCGGCGTGATCCTGATGGCGGCCACCAACCGGCCGGACATCCTGGACCCGGCGCTGCTGCGCCCTGGACGGTTCGACCGGCAGGTGGTGATCGACCGGCCCGACCTCGAGGGCCGCAAGGGGATCCTCCGCGTGCACGCCCGAGGCAAGCCCCTCGACCCGAGCGTGGAGCTCGACGTGATCGCCCGGCGGACCCCCGGGTTCACCGGGGCGGACCTGGCCAACGTGATCAACGAGGGGGCGCTCCTCACGGCCAGGCGTGGCAAGCCGGCCATCACCATGCTCGAGCTGGAGGAGGCCATCGACCGCGTCGTGGCCGGGCCGGAGCGGCGGACCAGGCTGATCTCTGATCGCGAGAAGAAGATCATCGCCTACCACGAGGGCGGCCACGCCCTGGTGGCCTATCTGCTTCCGAACGCCGACCCGGTGCACAAGATCTCGGTGATCCCCAGAGGCCGGGCGCTGGGCTTCACGCTCACCCTGCCGACCGAGGACAAGTTCCTGGTGGCGCGGGAGGAGCTCATCGACGAGCTGGCCATGCTGCTCGGAGGTCGGGTGGCCGAAGAGCTCATCTTCGGAGACATCACCACGGGAGCGCAGAACGACCTGGACCGGGCCACCAAGATCGCCAGACAGATGGTGACCGAGTACGGCATGTCGGATCGTCTCGGCCCCCTCACCCTTGGCCAGAAGTCGGGCGAGGTCTTCCTTGGCCGGGACTTCGCCTCACACCCGGACTACTCGGATCAGGTGGCCTTCGAGATCGACTCCGAGATCCGCGCCCTGATCGATCAGGCCCACGACGAAGCGTTGGAGATCCTGACGGAGCATCGCGAGCGGCTGGATCGGATCGCGACTGCGCTCATCGAGAAGGAGACCGTCGAGAAGGAGGACCTGATCAACCTCCTCGAAGGCCTGGAGAAGCGGCCTCAGCGAACGAACGGGCAACAGGCAGGCGCGGCTGCGGCGGTGGCCCGGCGCTCCGCGAAGCCACCCGGGCAAGGCAGGCCGGGCCAGATCCCCTGACGGACTGGGTCCCCTAAGCTCTTCATCGTGGATCGCTGGGCAACTTTCGACTGCTACGGGACGCTGATCGACTGGGGGCGAGGGATCCGTGAGGCGCTCGAGCACCTGTGGCCCGACCGCGACTCACACAAATTGCTGGCCCGGTATCACGAGATCGAGCCCACGGTTCAGGCGGCTGAGCCCTCGATGACGTATCGAGAAGTGATGGCCCGAACCCTGGACGGCATCGCGGAGGCCGAAGGGCTCGAGCTTCGGTCGCTGGACCGGGAAGTTCTGGCGGAATCGCTTCCCACCTGGCCGGCCTTCCCCGAGGTGAGAGGCTCCCTGGAGGAGATTGCGTCCAGAGGGTGGCGGCTGGCTATCCTGTCGAACTCGGACCCCGACCTGCTCGCGGCCTCGATCCTCAACATCGGCGTACAGCCGGACCTGGTGGTCACGGCGCAGGAAGCAGGTTCGTACAAGCCCGCTCACGGGCACTGGAAGGTCTTCCGAGAACGGACGCAAGCAGAGCCCTCGCGGCACGTGCATGTCGCAGCGAGCCTGTTCCACGACGTCGCCCCGGCCGGCGAGCTCGGGATTCGGGCCGTGTGGGTCAACCGGCTCCGCGAGGGGAGTGAGCTACCGAGGGCGGCGGAGCTACCCGATCTCGCCGGCCTCCCGGACCTGCTCGACGGACTGGTGCCCGATGGGTGACCCGGACCCCGAGCTGCTGGAGACCGAGCAGCAGGCTCCCGAATTAGGGCCTCCCCCTGGATTCGATCGGGACAAGGTGATCGAGGGCGTTCGGATGATCCTCCAGGGTATCGGCGAGGACCCCTCGCGTCCCGGGATCGTCACCACTCCCCAGCGGGTGGCCGACATGTACGCGGAGATCTTCGCGGGGCTCGGCAGAGACGCCGCGGAGCTGGTCACGGTGGTAGCGGGGGCGGGCCACGACGAGATGATCATGGTCCGTGACATCCCCCTCGCGAGTCTCTGTGAACATCACCTCACCCCATTTCTCGGACATGCCCACGTGGCGTACGTCCCGAACCGCGACGGGCGGATCACCGGGCTCTCGAAGATCGCCCGAGTGGTGGACCTCCTGTCGAGGCGGCCCCAGGTCCAGGAGCGTCTGACCACAGAGATCGCCGACGCGCTGGAGCGCGCCCTGGAGCCTCGCGGAGTGTTCGTGATGATCGAGGCCGAGCACCTGTGCATGACGATGCGAGGGATCAAGAAGCCCGGCTCGGTGACGGTCACCTCGGCGGTCCGAGGCGTGTTCCGTTCAGACGCCAGGACCCGAGCCGAGGCACTCGAGCTGGTCCGCCGATCCGCTCGCGGGTGACCGGACGGACGCTCGCGGAGCTACCGCGGGGCGACAGGGGGGCCGAGGCGGCCCACCAATCCGCTCAAGCGGAGGCCATGGCTGCCATCGAGCCAGGTCTTGTAGTACAGGACCAGGATCGGCGGCGCCGACGAACCCTTGATGCGCTCGGCTGAGACCTTCCAGAAGAGCAGGGAACCGTCCGCATTGGTGCCGAGGAGCCGCGGCCCTTCCGACGTGCACGCGATTCGCGCCAAGAGCGACTCGCACGGATTCTCGACGCCCTGCGGGACCACCTCGATCTTCGATCCATCGGTGCGGACCATTATTGCCTTGCCCGCCCCCGGGGCCAGCAGGAACGCGTTCTCTCCCACCCATCCCATGGGGCCCGCGAGGGCGCCGGGTGGGATCTCGATCTTCCTCGGCTCCGAGACCGCCGCGCCATCGAAACGTCCCACGTAGAGGTGCGGGACGGGCGGTTTCCGGTGCGGGTACGTGATGCCGAAAAGCGTGGCCACCGTTCCCCCTGGCGAGACGGACAGGAGGATGGGACCGCCGGGGATCGTCGGGACGGTCACGTGCTGAACCACTGGCCGAGCCCCGGACAAGCCGGCGCCACCGGCTGCGTTCGACACACGAACCCATTGCCCCTTCACCCTGGTGAACAGGACGCTCCCGCTTCCATCCCAGGAGACCTGTCCCTCGGCTCCGTCGGTCTCGGGAATGACGGAGGTTCGGGCCGGCTCCTCGGGCGATGTCACAACCACGGCGTGATGGCTGACCGCGGCAACGACGTCGTCCTTCGGAGAGACGGCGGGGTTCTTGGTGTCGGCCTCGAGCCGGACGCGCGTCGACCTTCCCGTTCGCACGTGGACCAGAGAGAGCTCGACCTGGCCACTTCGAGTTCGTTCGCTCACGATGACGCTCTGCGGGGCCCCCTTCGTCGGTCCGGCGATCCCGAGCTCGGTTCGCAGGGTGAGGGCCTGCTTCGTTCCCAGGAGTTGGGAGCGAAGGGCAATGCGCGGTCTCTGCGAGGGGGTAGGCCTGGCTACGACGATCGCGGTGAGCGCCGCGGCCAGCACGGTCATGGCCGCTCCCCACGCCATCGCCTGCCGCCGGCGGTGCCGCCTGCGCACGGTCACGACCACCCGGGCGAAGGCGTCAAGAGTGGGCTCGATCATGTGGGCCCGTCGGTCCAGCAGGTCCTGAAGATCGATCACCGTTCGTCTCCTCGTCGCAGCAAGGGGCGGAGGACGGCGCGGGCCCGGTGGATCCTGACCCGAACCGTGATGGGCGAGACACCGAGAAGCGCACCGACCTCGTCGTCGGTCATTCCCATCCACTCGACGAGCACCAGTGCTTCCCGCTGTCCGGCCGAGAGCTCGGCCAGAGCTCGGCCCAAGGCGTCGCGGTCGTCGACCGCGGCGAAGAGGTCAGGCGGCTCCTGCGGCCGGATGACCTTGCGAGCGCCTCTGGCCAGCCGACGGAGCTTGCTCCTGTAGCCGTTCAGGGCCATGCGATAGACGTAGCCGGCGCGATTCTCCGCCCGTCGCACCAGCTCCCACCGCTCGCAGGCTCTGACGAAGGCATCCTGGGCGATCTCCTCCGCCTCGTGGCGATTCCCCGTCACCAGGAACATGGCCCGGAGGAGGCTCGGATATTCGGCCTGGAAGAAGGCCTCGAACGTGCAGGGCTCCTCTGGGGAGCCGGGCACGTCCGCGACCCCCTTGCGGGCCGCACCGGGAACGGCCTGCGCTTGCTGGCCGGAAGCCTGACGAAGGCTCTTCGGCGCAGGATGGGTGTCCGGCTCGAGCAGAGCGGTGGTCTCCCGCATGGGCGTCGAGCTATAGACGCTTCCCGAGCCTTTCCCGTTCCCCATCGGAGGCTGCAGCCTCCACCGGTTCTGCAACGGACGAGCCAGAACTCTGTAACGGTTCTGCAACTGGCTACCATGAAGCCGTGAAGCGCGAGGACTTCGTGTGGCGGGCCGGGCCGCACGTGCTCGAGTGCGGCACCCGAACCCACGTCATGGGGATCATCAACGTGACGCCCGACTCGTTCTCCGACGGAGGGCGGTTCTTCGACACCGAGGTGGCCGTGGCCACGGGGATCGAGATGGCGGCGAACGGGGCGGACATCCTGGATGTGGGAGGCGAGTCCACCCGCCCCGGCTCGGACGCTGTCCCCCTCGAACAGGAGCTGGATCGAGTGATCCCCGTGATCAAGCGTTTGGCCGCCGAGGTGGACACCCCGATCTCCGTCGACACCAGGCGGGCCGGCGTGGCCCGAGAGGCCCTCGAGGTCGGAGCCTGGATCGTGAACGACGTCACGGCCGGCTCGGATCCTTCGATGTTCGAGGTGGCCAGGGAGGCCGACGCGGGCATGGTGCTCATGCACATGCGGGGCGAGCCCAAGACCATGCAGCAGCTCACCGAGTACGGCGACGTCGTGGCTGAGGTGAAGGCCTACCTGGCCGAGCGGGCAGAGGCGGCTGAGCAGGCCGGCATCGAGTGGGAACGTCTGGCTGTCGACCCGGGACTCGGCTTCGCCAAGTCCGAGCCGCAGAACTACGTGCTGATGCGGGATATCGCGGCATTCCTGGAGATAGGCAGGCCGGTGCTGGTGGGGCCTTCCCGCAAATCCTTCATCGGGAAGGTTCTGGGGACAGAAGTCGACCAGCGGATGGAGGGAACGGCCGGCGCGGTGGCCTGGATGGCCGGCCAGGGCGCCCACATCGTCCGGGTCCACGACGTCAGGGAGATGGTTCGGGTGGTGCGGGTAGTCGACGCCATCCGGCGCGGCGGGGAACCGCTCACCCTGGAGGAATGATGGTTGGCCTGGAGCTCGAGTACGAGCGGGCGACCGTGTCCGGTGGTCAGCTCGCCTACGCCGATCTGGGCGAGGGCCCGCCCGTCCTGTTGCTCCACGGGTTTCCCACCTCATCTTTCCTGTGGCGACGGGAGGCCTGGCTCCTGGCCCAGCGGATGCGGGTGATCGTCCCGGACATGCTGGGCTATGGCCGGAGTGAGAAACCGAAGGACGCCGACCTCAGCGAGGAGGCTCAGGCCGGCTACCTTCGGGAGCTCCTCGCCCGTCTGGGCATCGAGGAGCTGGCCGTGGTCGGCCACGATCTGGGTGGGGCGTTTGCCCAGATGCTGGCCCTGGACCACGGCCCCGCCGTCCGGGCGATGGTCCTCGTGGACTCCGTGTGTTTCGAGGCGTGGCCCATCGAGGGCGTGAAGATGCTCCAGGGGGCCACCCCGGAGCAGGAAACGCAGGAATTCGTCGAGTCGGTCATCCGGCTCACCTTCGACCTGGGAATCTCGCACCAGGGGCGCATCGATGAGGCGACGCTGCGCGCGTACCTGGAGCCCTGGCTGGAGGATCCTGGGGCCTTCTTCAGGGCAACCAGGGCCATCACGGGCCGAGGGCTCGCGGGCCGCGAGCCGGAGCTGGGCGCCCTCGACATCCCCACATTCGTGATCTGGGGAGAGGAGGACCCGTTTCTCGATGCCGCCCTGGGTGAGCGGCTGGGCGAAACGATTCCGGCCAGCACCGTGGCCCTGCTGCCGGGCTGCTCACACTTCGTGAACGAGGACGCTCCACAGACGGTGGGACCACTGATCTATGAGTACCTTCGCTCGCGATATCTGGGGGTCCAGGGGGGTAGCAACAACGAGCGGAGCGAGGCAGCTGCGGACCCCCTGGCTCGTCGACAATCCGACGAAGGCGGAGTGTCGAGGAGGAGATAGTGGAACTGACCAGCACGGTCATCTCGATCGAGGGGATCCGGGCCACGGGTCGACACGGGGCCAATCCCGACGAGCAGCTGGAGCCGCAGGAGTTCGTGGTCGACGTGGACGTCTGGGTGGAGGTGACGGCCGACTCCCTCGAGGGCACCCTGGACTATCGCGTGATCGTCGAGCGGGTGCGGGAGACCGTCGCGGGGCCCTCCTTCGTGCTCCTGGAGGCCCTGGCCGAAGCCGTGGCGACTGACCTGATGGACTTTCCCCAGGCTCTTCGGACGGAGGCGGTCGTGCACAAGCCCCGGGCGGCGGAGTCGCTGGGGATCGACGATGTCTCGGCCGAGGTCACGTTGGAGCCTTGAGAGAGGCGCGGACGCGATGAAGCGCACCGAGCCACATGGCGAACAGGTCCGGGTGTTCGTCGGCCTTGGGTCCAACCTGGGCGACCGGCTGGCCAATCTGCAGGAGGCGGTTGACCGGCTGGGCAAGACGCCTGGGGTCCACGTCATACAGACCTCCCGCGTGTACGAGACCGATCCGGTCGGTCCCGCGCAGCCCGACTACCTGAACGCCGTGGTGATGGTGGAGACCTCCCTGTCCGCCAGAGAGCTCCTGGAAGCCTGCCTCGGGGTCGAACGGGCGATGGGCCGGGAGCGCAGAGAACGGTGGGGTCCCCGGAACATCGACCTGGATGTCCTGGGGTACGGGCGGGAGCAGATCGACGAGCCGGGCCTGCAAGTCCCTCACCCGAGGATGCACGAGCGTGCCTTCGTCCTGGTCCCTCTCCTGGAGCTCGAGCCCGATCCGGCGCTACCGGGTGGCCGTCGCCTCGCGGACCTCCGCCTGGAGCCCAGGATGCTGTCGGGCGTGCGCCCGTTCGCCTCCGCACTACGGGTACCGCATTCTTCCCGATGAGCCCGATCCTTCGGATCGTCCTCATCGCCAGGGGGAGTGCAGCAGCATAGTCCGCTCGCTTCGCTCGCGGGGCTGCTGCCCTCCTGGACCCCCCCTATACTCAGGTCTCGTCCGGTAGCCGCAGCGAAGGACCCGGAACGATCGACGCAGGCACTTCACCCGAGCCCCGCTCGACCTCCGTAGCCGTGATCGGGGCGGGCAGGGTTGCCACGGCGCTGGCCGCCAGATGGGCGGGAGCCGGCCATCACGTCGTCGCCGCCAGCGGGCGTGACCAGAGCCGGGAGCGAACCCGCAGGTTCTTGGTCGAGGCGCACTTCTACCCGTACGAGCAGGCCCACGAAGGAGCCAGGCGTGCACAGCTCGTCGTACTCGGCGTGCCCGACGACCTCATCGCGGAGGTCTGCGCGCAGCTCGCGGAACGGCAGGCCTTCCAGCCGGGGCGGCATGTGGTGCATCTGTCTGGTTCGGTTGGCCTGGACGCGCTGTCCTCCGCGCAGGCACTGGGAGCGGAGGTCCTGTCGCTGCACCCGCTGCAGTCCTTCCCCGACGTCGAGGAGGGGATCGCCCGTCTTCCGGGGAGCTCCATCGCGGTCACTGCTGCGAGCGATCCCGGGTTTGCGTATGGAGAGAGCCTGGCGCGCGACGCGGGGGGCGTTCCCTTCCGCATCGCCGACGAGGTGAAGCCGCTGTATCACGCGGCGGCGGTGTTCTGCTCGAACTATCTCGTCGTGGTCGAGGGCATGGCCGAGCACCTGTTCCGCCTGGCCGGAATGAAGGAGCCACTCCCGTCGTTCCAGCCGCTCGCCCGGACGGCCTTCGAATCGACGTTCGCCAAAGGGCCCGAAGCGGCCTTGACCGGACCGGCCGCCCGGGGCGACGCCGGGACGATCGCCCGGAATCTCGCCGCTCTGGCCGAGCGGGTCCCGGAGGCCGTCCCCGCCTACGTCACGCTCGCCCGTGTGGCCGCGAGTCTGGCCGTTCGGAGCGGCCGGCTCACCTCGTCGGGCCAGGCCCAGGTGGAGGAGGTCCTCGGGCGGTGGACGTGATCGCGTCCGCTCGAGCGTTCCGCGAGGCTTGTGAGAAGGCTCGGACCGCCGGCGCCACGGTCGGTTTCGTCCCGACCATGGGAGCGCTGCATGGGGGCCACGCGCGGCTGCTCGGTCAAGCCCGCGAGGACTGCGGGTTCCTCGCCATGTCGATCTTCGTGAACCCCTTGCAGTTCAACTCGCCCCAGGACCTCGCCGCATACCCCCGACCCCTCGAGCGCGATCTCGCCGAAGCCGACTCGCTTGGCGTCGACGTGGCGTTCGTGCCGACCGAGGACGAGATGTACCCGGGGGGACGGCCCGAGGTCTCCGTGGATCCAGGTCCGCTGGGGGGCCGGCTGGAGGGAGCGTCGAGGCCCGGCCATTTTCGGGGTGTCCTGACCGTGGTGGCCAAGCTGTTCAACCTGGTGGGGCCCTCGCGCGCGTATTTCGGGGAGAAAGACGCCCAGCAGCTCGCCCTGGTCCGCAGGATGGTGGCATCGCTCGACGTCCCGGTAACGGTGCTCTCCTGCCCTACGGTCCGGGATCCGGACGGGCTGGCGCTGTCCTCGAGGAACGCCCGGCTGTCGGCCGAGCAGCGCCGAGCGGCACCCGTGTTGTTCGAGGCCCTGTCGGACGCTGCCACGCGGGCACGCCAGGGGGAGCGAAACCCAGACGTGCTGCGGGCCGAGATCGCCAAATTGATCGGCGGCGAGCCCCTGGCCAGGATCGACTACGTCGCCATCGTGGACGACGCCACGTGGGAAGAGGTCACGTGGATCGATGGGCCCGCCCGAGCCCTGGTCGCCGCGTACTTCGGGGACGTTCGCCTGATCGACAATCTGGTCCTGCCGACCGTGCACAATAGCGAGGAAACGTAAGGGAGCCGAGACGTGCTGCTTGCGATCGACGTGGGCAACACCCAGACGGTGCTGGGGGTCTTCGACGGAGACGACCTCCTCTGGCACTGGCGTGTCGCCACCCAGCGCCAACGAACCGCGGACGAGCTGGCGCTCCTCTTCGGCGGATTCCTCGAGCACGCAGGTCTGTCCTTCAGCCGGCAGATCACCGGGGTGGCCCTGGCCAGCGTCGTCCCGGACCAGACGCTGGCGCTGCGGGAGATGGTGCGCAACTACTTCCACTTCCAGCCCGTGGTGGTGGAGCCGGGGATCAAGACCGGCATCTCCATCCAGACAGACAACCCGAAGGAGGTGGGCGCGGATCGCATCGTCAATGCGCTGGCCGCATTCGCCAAGTACGGCGGGCCGTGCGTGGTCATCGACTTCGGCACGGCCATCACCTACGACGCCGTGTCGGAGCTCGGGGAGTATCTGGGAGGGGCGATCGCCCCAGGAGTACAGGTCTCAGCCGCCGGGCTGTCGCGCGTGGCCGATCGCCTCCCTAGGGTCGAGGCCGTCGCGCCTCGGTCCGTGATCGGCAGGAACACTGTGGAGGCCCTCCAGTCCGGGCTGCTCCTCGGCACCGCCTCCGAGGTCGACGGGATGGTCGAACGGATGCAGAAAGAGCTGGGGGGGGACGCCACCGTCGTGGCCACGGGGGGCCTGGCGGACGTGATCGTGCCGCTCTGTCAGACCGTTGATCATCACGAGCCGTGGCTCACGCTGGAAGGCCTGCGGTTGATCTTCGAGAAGAACACTTCTCGGGATGAGTGACGACCCCAGCGGCCCCTCGGGCTCCGAACCGGCCGGCGAAGAGCCTCGGGGCCGTCTCCAGGAAGTCATCCGGGCCCGCCGAGATGCATTGGCCCGGCTTCGTGAACGCGGGATCGAGCCGTTCGCCCTGCGCTTCGACAAGAACGCGGACGCGAAGGATCTACACGAGCGCTATGGCGAGCTCGATCCGGGAGCGGAAACGGACGATCGTCGGGCGGTGGCCGGTCGGATCGTGCTCCTGAGGCGCCAGGGCAGGCTTTCCTTCGCTACCCTGCGCGACACCACGGGTGACATCCAGCTCTTCCTGTCCCAGGCCGTGATGGGTCAGGCGTACGAGGTCGTGGAGCTGCTGGATCTCGGCGACATCGTGGGTGCCGAAGGGCCAGTGGTGAAGACGAAGCGCGGCGAGCTATCCATCAAGGTCGAGCAGCTGACGCTGTTGACGAAAGCCCATCGGCCCATGCCCGAGAAGTGGCACGGCCTACGCGATCCGGAGGCCCGCCACCGGCGCCGCTACCTCGACCTCGCATCGAATCCGGAGAGCCGCCGCGCCGTGTGGGCGCGAGCCAAGGTGCTCAAGGCTTTCCGGAAGGTGCTCGACGACCGAGGGTTCGTGGAGGTCGAGACCCCTGCGCTGCAAGCGACGCACGGCGGGGCTATGGCCCGGCCCTTCATCACCCATCACCGTGTCCTGGACATGCCGCTGTATCTGCGGATCGCCCCGGAGCTCTACCTGAAGCGCCTGCTGGTCGGAGGCATCGAGCGGGTCTACGAGATCGGCCGGAACTTCCGTAACGAAGGGCTGGACCGGGAGCACAACCCGGAGTTCACGATGCTCGAGGCCTACCTCGCCTACGGGACCTACGAGGACATGATGGAGCTGGCCGAGGCGCTGATCCGGGAGGCGGCGATGGCCGTCCGGGGCTCCCTGCGCTTCCAGTATCAGGGCCGGGAGCTGGACTTCGAGCCGCCCTGGCGGCGGATCACACTACTGGAGGCAGTTTCCGAGGCGGTCGGGGAAACCGTCACGCTGGATCGGGCCAGCCTGGAGAAGCTCGCCGAACGGATGGACGTGTCCGTCGAGCCCGGATGGGGTCCCGGCAAGATCCTTCTCGAGCTGTACGAGAAGCGCGCCGAGCACCTCGTGTGGGATCCGACGTTCGTCATGGACTTTCCCCGCGAGGTCTCTCCTCTCGCTCGTCCCCATCGGACGGCACCGGGGCTGACCGAGCAGTTCGACCACATGATCGCCGGCATGGAGATCGGTCCCGCCTACTCCGAGCTGACCGATCCCGATGAGCAACGAGCCCGATTCGTCGACCAACAGCGCCTTCGGCGGGGAGGCGACGAGGAAGCGCACCCGCTGGACGAAGACTTCCTGGAAGCTCTCGAGCATGGCATGCCGCCGGCGGGAGGGATCGGCGTGGGTGTGGACCGGGTGACGATGATCATGGCCGACGTTCCGTCGATCCGCGACGTGATCCTCTTTCCTCATCTCCGGCCGGCCCGCGCCGAAGGGGGGGTCCAGGGGGGCAGCGGCCCCGCGCAGCGAAGCGGAGCGGACTAGGTGTGCTTCGCCGGAACGTTGTTTACAAGTGCCATGGGAGCGCCTCCATCATGGGCCATGTGCGGACGGTGGTGGTTGTAGTGATGAAGCCACGCGGTGAGGGCCTCCAGCCGGGCCTGGTTTCCCCGATAGACCGCAGCGTAGGCCCATTCGTGCTTCAGCGTCAGGTTGAACCGCTCAACCTTCCCGTTCGTTTGGGGCCGGTAGGGACGGGTCCGCTTGTGGGTCACGCCGGCGGCGGCCAGGACCTCGCGGAGGACCCGCGATCGGTAGCAGTTGCCGTTGTCGGTGAGCACCTCCTCGACGGTGATCCCTCGCTCCGCGAACCAGGCAAAAGCTCTGGTCATGAAGGCTGCGGCGGTGTGGTCCCGTTCATCCGCGTGGACCTCCACGTAGGCCACCCGGGACCGGTTCGTCCACGGCGACGTGCAAGAAGTCATAGCCGATCGTGTAGCGGTGTCGCTTGTTCCGGGTACCCTGCCATCTGCCCACCACCCGGTGGCCCCCGCCCTCAGGGATCCGGCCCAGCTTCTTGACGTCGACGTGGACCAACTCTCCGGGACGCTCCCGTTGGTAGCGGGTGACAGTTCGGGTCGGACGGTCCAGGTCGCAGAGCCGGGGGACGCCGTGACGACGGAGGACCCGGTGGACCGTGGATCTGGATTCTCCGAGGGCCCAGGCGATCCGATGCGGACCCTCCAGCGTCACCCGTCGCCGCTCCAAGATGGCTCTCTCCCGCTCCAGGCTCAGCCGACGCGGACTCCAGTGAGGCCGGCTGGGCCGGTCCTCGAGTCCGGCGTGGCCTTCGCCGTCGAACCTCCTCAGCCACTTGTGAGCGGTAGCCCGGGAGCACCCTTGCGCCTCCGCCGCCGTGGCCACCGCCCAGCCTTCTTCTCTCACCCGGGTCACGAGCAGCCTTCGTCCCTCCACGGTCAACTTCGCCTTACGATGAGCCACGAGAGCCTCCTTGCTCGCAGGTTGGTCCCTGTCGAACAGGGAGGCTCTCATCTCGTAAACAACGTGTGTGGGAACTACAACTAGGCGGCTGCACTCCCCCTGGCGTTGAAGACCTGCCGGAGGCAGGACTTCAACGGGAGGAGTCGAACAATCCCAGCGTTCGGCTCGTAGGCTCTGATCAGTGGTTCGAAGGTTCGCCGTCCTCACGGCCCTGATCGCCGTTGGAGTCTCCTGCACGGGTAGCACGGACAGCCCATCCGTACGCCCGACGTCTCCTCGATCCTCGACCAGTTCTCCACCGCAGGCGTCGACGGATCCCAATGCCATCAAGCTGGACGTGGTGGCCGACACCACCGGCCCACAGCGCGAAGGTGACCGACCGTACCTGGATGGCATGCGCCTGGCCATCGACGAGGTCAACGCCGCCGGCGGCGTCCGGGGGCGCTCGCTTGCCCTGGAGGTCCACGATGACGGAGGCAGTCCCAAAAACGGAACCCGATTGATGAAAGCGTTGCTCGGCAACCCATCGCCGGCACTGCTGTACGTCGGAGAAGGCCCAGCACTGTCTGCGCTGCGAACCCGGTTCGAACGGCGCCGGAAGACGTTGTTCCTGCTCCAGGGCGACCTCTACACGGCTCACGCGATGTTCCGCGAGGTCTTCCAGACCACCATCCCCTGGGAGTGGCAGGCCGGCGTCATCGCCCGGTACCTGGTGCGGGATCGCAGGGCGCGCTCCATCGGATTCGTGGGCTCGGGCAAAGAAGCTGGCGAGGCAGAAGTCACAACCCAGCGGGCCCTCAACTACTGGGGGGGACACCTGGCATGGGGCGTCACCTACGGATCGGGGAAAGAGCCGCCAACGAGCGCGGTGACCCGAGCTCAGGGCGCCGATGCCGTCGTGGTCTTCGGCTCGCCGCCGGATTCGGCCCGGCTCGCCCGCTTGCTCGCGGAGAGCGAGAACCCTCCGAGAATCGTGGGCGGGGCCTCCCTGCTGGTGGCAGACCCCGGGCTCCCGCCCGGGACGACCGCCTGCTACCCGTACACATGGGCGGGCTGGGCCGAACCGATCCGCCGCGTCCGCCTCTTCCTGGGACGCTTCCGGGCTGCCTTCAACCACGACCCCACTGGTCTGGAGCAGGAAGGCTACGACGCAGTGAAGTTGCTCGCCGAGTCCCTGGCCAGGACGGGGGGAGCCGGAGGACGAAAGCTCACCAACGCGCTCGAGAAGGTGAACGATCGAACCTTCTCCAGCTTTCCCATCGAGCTCGGGCCCGACGATCACGTCTTGCCGCCCCGGGACGAGCTCGGACTGTTCGCGATCGCCGGACCAAACGAGCGGGTCGATCCATGGCAGGCGCCGGGAAGCGACCCGTGGCGGGCACTGATGCGGACCTTCACCTATGACGGGAACAGGACGAGTGTCCTTGACACGGACCGCCGTGTGTTTTTTCCGTTCTGGCGCAAGAACCAACCCGGGCCCGAGTTCTACCGCTCCCGATACGGGATCCGCACCCGAGCGCGCAGGGACCCCCTGCACTAGGGGAGGCGACCCGACCTTCGTCGGGGGGCTTCGAGGAGAGATAGGCCAAAAGAAGGCAAAACCCCAAGCGGCTAATCCCGGGGAAGCCACCGCCCGAATAACTTGTTGTAGGAACGGGAGTGGTGCAAGGTGTCGTCTATCAGGGCGGCGACGGGCATGGGGGGAAAACCCGCTGTGGTGATGGCTGAAGCGAGGCTAGGAGTTAGGTCAGACGCCGCGGGTATAATCGCCTCCCGGGAGGCGCTCTGGGCGCGGCAAGCGCCACCAGGGCGCTTCTTTCGCCCCGAGGGGAGGACGTGGTCCGCAGATCCCCGGGGGACGGCAGTGAACAGGGCCCACGTGTGGGCTCGGAGGGTACGAGATGTTTGAGCGCTTCACGGACCGAGCGCGACGGGTGGTCGTCCTCGCCCAGGAAGAGGCGAGGATGCTCAATCACAACTACATCGGCACGGAGCACATCCTCCTCGGGCTGATCCACGAGGGGGAGGGGGTTGCGGCAAAGGCCCTGGAATCCCTGGGAATTTCCTTGGAAGCAGTGCGATCCCAGGTCGAGGAGATCATCGGCCAGGGACAGGCTGCACCCACCGGGCACATTCCCTTCACTCCTCGGGCGAAGAAAGTCCTGGAGCTGTCGCTCCGGGAGGCCCTCCAGCTCGGACACAACTACATAGGCACCGAGCACATCCTCCTCGGGCTCATCCGGGAGGGGGAGGGCGTGGCCGCCCAGGTCCTCCAGAAGCTCGGGGCGGACCTCAACCGGGTTCGTCAGCAGGTCATTCAGCTCCTTCAGGGGTATGCCGGCAAGGGTGAAGGGCAGCCGGGCGAGCAGAGCCCGCAGGGGTCGATGGTCCTCGACCAGTTCGGCCGGAACCTCACCCAGCTCGCTCGGGAGACCAAGCTGGACCCGGTGATCGGGCGAGAGAAGGAGATCGAGCGGGTCATGCAGGTCCTGTCCCGCCGGACGAAGAACAATCCCGTGCTGATCGGCGAACCGGGTGTGGGCAAGACCGCCATCGTGGAGGGGCTGGCCACCAAGATCGTCAAGGGTGACGTTCCCGAGACGCTGAAGGGCAAGCAGATCTACACCCTGGACCTGGGTGCGCTGGTCGCCGGGTCGAGGTACCGCGGTGACTTCGAGGAGCGTCTGAAGAAGGTGCTCAAGGAGATCAAGACCCGCGGCGACATCGTCCTGTTCATCGACGAGCTGCACACGCTGGTCGGGGCGGGAGCCGCCGAGGGAGCCATCGACGCCGCCTCCATCCTCAAGCCGATGCTGGCCCGGGGCGAGCTCCAAACGATCGGCGCCACCACCCGCGACGAGTACCGCAAGCACCTGGAGAAGGACGCCGCCCTCGAGCGGCGGTTCCAGCCGATCTACGTGGACCAGCCGACCGTGGCCCACACCATCGACATCCTGAAGGGCCTGCGGGACCGGTACGAGGCCCACCACCGCGTGTCGTTCACCGACGAGGCCCTGGTGGCAGCGGCCAACCTGTCGGACCGCTACATCAGCGACCGGTTCCTGCCGGAC
>DASXTW010000075.1:0-6206 GCA_036505215.1 Actinomycetota bacterium
CGCTACGAAGGGCTCGGAGTAGAGGGTCTGCGGGACCGCTCACGAAGGCCCCACGTGAGCCCGAACGCCACCAAGGCCGAAGTCGTCGGCAAGATCGTCTATCTCCGTCAGCACTACCACTTCGGGCCGCACAAGATCCCATGTACCTCAAGCGCTACCACGACCTGCAGATCTCTCCTTCGGGGATCTGGCGGATCCTGAAGCGGTTGGACATGAGCCGGCTCCCCGCCTCCCAGCGTTGCCGGCGCCACGTGGACCGGTGGAAGCGCTACGAGAAGCCCCTACCGGGTCACCGGGTCCAGGTCGACGTGAAGTTCATCGCTCCGCTCAAGGGATCGCGGAGGAAGCACTACCAGTTCACTGCGATCGATGACTGCACCAGGATCCGGGTGCTGCGGATTTACGACCGGCTGAACCAGACCACGGGGATCCAGTTCCTTGACTACGTGCTGGAGAAGCTCCCCTTCAAGGTCGAGGTGATCCAGACTGACCACGGCGCCGAGTTCGGCTCGCAGTTCCACTACCACGTGCTGGACCGAGGGATCGGTCACGTCTACATCAAGCCGGCCACCCCGAGGCTGAACGGCAAGGTTGAGCGGTCCCACCGGATCGACCAGGAGGAGTTCTACCGGATGCTCGAGGGCGTCGTGATCGACGACACCGGCTTGTTCAACGAGCGACTCAGGGAGTGGGAGGACTTCTACAACTTCAACCGGCCGCACGGATCTCTCGGCGGCCAGACCCCGTATGAGAAGCTCCGCCAGAAGGCCAAGGGCTCGGTGTGAACGAGCACCGTCAGCTGCGCAGTACTGTCCAGTTGGATGCACGGGGAGAAATCGTGGAGCTCCCGGCTCCCCGTTCTCTCCTCCTCACCTCCACGCTCGCTCGAGACGAACCTTCGCCCGAGGTTCTCGGCGGTCACGGCGGTCACCCGGCCCGGTATGCTCCCGCTCATTGCCAGCTCCAGCAAGGGCCCCAAGACACGGCAAGGCTGTGAACCCCGTCCCGGTGCTGTTCAGGAGGGTTGGCGTGTCGCGCCCCCGCCCGGCTGGAAGGTCGAGACCCCTGAGCTCACGTGACGCGGAACTTGCCGACCTCGCAGGCGTGACAGGCGATCCCCAGGCCGTAGGTTCCGGGCGTCAGTTGCCGTTTGTACAGATGCTGGAAGCAGCTGCCGACGCCAGAGGGAACTGTGAAGGAGCCCACGGCACGTCCGTTCGAGAACGTAAGCACCGGATCGTCGACGCCGATGATCAGCTCGCACTCTGGAGGAGTTGGTAATCCGCGGATGAGGAACATCCCGTAGCCGCCTCGCCAGTGGCGCCACCACGATCCGAGGAAGCAGTCTCCGAAGATCTCCACCTTCGTCCCGGGCGGGCCCCGTGCCGGCACGAGCCAGACGTACGGACCGGGACCGAAGCGCCCGCCCTCGCACGACTGCCGGCCGCGAGCCTCCTTGCGCAGCTGCTGGATCGATCGGGTGGCCTGGTCGAAGCTCGCCTGCCGGGAGGCCGACCGCTCCGTCTGCTGCTGCAACTGCGCCACGAGCGATGCTGCGCTGCTCTGCGCGGCGGAAAGCTCCCGGCCGAGCGACCCGACGCGTGCCAACAGGAGACCGGTGGCGACGACCAGCGCAACCAGCACGACCACGACCAGGATCGGCCACACGTGCGAGGCTCGGAACGGGTTGCGCACGACGGCATCGTAGTCCCCTACACCTCGTGCGCGGTGCGTCCCTCGTAAGGCGGGCGTTCGTGAGCGAGAAGGTCGAACTGGGGACCGAAGGTGAATCTCTCGATTCGGTTCAGGGACTCTTCGCACTTGATGGGCGGACCATCACGTCCTCCACGACGGCCCCGTCTTTTGAGGCGGACGACGCGGCCGCAGCTGGCCACGACCGAGCCCTGGGTCGCGACTATCACCGGTATCCCTCGCAATCCCGAAGATCGCGGATCGGCTGCACGATCTCGCCGCCGGTCGTGGAATCCAGGTTGCCTACGGGTTCGTCGGCGAGGAGCCGCGCCGCGCTGCTGCTCGAAACCGTGGTCCGTGTACGTGAATCGAGTGCTAGACGTGGAATACACTCCTTCTATCCCAGAGGTCAAGCGACCTTTGGAGAGACCGCGCGATGTCGGCATGAGCAACTGGGTGCGGCTGGGAGGGCTGCTTGTTGCGCTCGAGTTTGGCGCGTTGGGCTGCGGCCGGGCGGTCGGACCTGGAGATGCCGCCGCCTCCCCCACGACTGCCCCCTCCGCTGCGGCGACCGTCACGCCTGTGGTGGCAGACGGACCGGTCCGCTTCGGTCACCGAAGGCTCCCGAGAGCGATCACCTGCCCGACTGGAGAGCTGAGGCCGCTTGCCGATGACGACCCGAGGGTCCGGGAGGCGGTTCAGACCTTTCTCGAAGCGGCGCTGTTGCCCGACCCAGATCCGCGAACGATGTGGGGGCTGATGGACCCCTCCCTCCGGGCGCTCTTCGACTCCTACGGGGACTTCGCCCGGCAGGTGCTGGAGGCGCCGTTCGACCCCGACTACGCGAAGTGGGAGGTGGCCGGCTACCTGTTCTCCGACCCCGAGGCTGAGACGAAGGGAGAACCAGGCCTTCCGTCCTTCTTCTTCCAGTGGCTCGTGTCCGAATGCGACGAGACCACGCTCGAGGCCCTGGGCCTACCATGTGCCTGGGCCGAGGTCGATCTCATCTGGCCTAGATTGGTCGACGAGGGACTCTCGATCGGGGCCACTCAGCTCTTTTTCTTGGGCCGGCCAGACGGCCCGAAGCTGTGGGTCGTCTACCACTGAGTCTGCAGTGTCTTCAAGATCGCCCGCACATGCGTCCCCGAGACGGCAGGCCACGGCCGGCATTGCCGATCGCTGCCCACTGCTCCTTCGCCCCGTCGGTCCCAGCTCCGCTGCGCGGGCGGCGGTAGGAGGCTTGGTCAATATCGGGTCGGCCAATGGGACCGGCCCTTGGTCGCCTACCCGTCGCGGGGAGGTTCCATCTTGCTCGCGCATCCGATGGGAGCAACGCTCAGAGAGGCCTGCCTGGGTGAGACCGGGCCCATGCCGTCTTGCGCGGGACAGGAAGCACGGCGGCCGTACATGCGCTCATGATCGGGTCGGCCGGGATGGCAGCAAACAATCGGCCGCACCCACGCGTCTTTGACGTGGGAGAGGCGCATGGGGACGCTGACGCTCGTGGTGGACGTCTCGGGGACGATTTCGACGAGTTCTTCAGGCGCGAGTATCCCCGGCTGCTCTCGACGATGTTCCTGACCTGCGGCGACCGGGCCGAGGCCGAGGACCTCGCGCAGGCCGCGATGGTGCGGGCCCTGGAGCGGTGGGAGACCGTCTCCGCCGTAGCGTCTCCGGCCAGGTACGTGTACCGGATCGCGTTCGACCGAGCCCGAGGCTCCATTCCCCCAGTGCACGGAGAGAGAGTAGCCCTGGGGCGGCTGACCGGAGGGTCCCCATCGGACATGGGTCCCTTGCCACCGTCGCGGTGTCGCTCACTCCGTCGCCATCGAAGTCCCCCCTGACCGTCGAGGGGTTGCACGAGTCCGGAAGGGGCGTCGTGGTCCCCTGGACGGCGGGTCACCGAGCCGCGCTCGGGGTCGGCTGGGGCGAGGGAACAAGGGTTCCCGTCGAGCTCGGCAGAGCCTGCCAGGCGGGCCATCCATCGGACCCGGAATCGGTCAGCCTCCGGACGTCTGAGCCGTCCGCGGCCATCGTGTAGATGTCGCCCGCACGAACGAACGCGATCCTGGTTCCATCCGGCGACCACGTCGGGGCTCCCTCCGGGACCGCCGTCTCCGTAAGGCGAGCTTCTCCGGTCCCGTCGGTGTTCGCCAGGAAGATGTCAAAGTTCTTCTGGCCGAAGGATGGATCGAGGCGGGTGAAGACGAGCTTCCTTCCATCGGGGGAGAGCTCCAGCGAACCGATGTAGCCACCGCTCGGTGCCTCGAGGGCCCGTTTGCCGGTCCCGTCGGCGTTCACCAGGAAGAGCTGCGTGACCCCCATGGTGTCTCGCTTGAAGAGAATCCCGGACCCGTCCGGAAACCACGCCGGCGAGGAATCGAGACTGGCACTGTCGGTCAGCCTGGTCTGACCGTTCCCGTCCACGCCCGTGATGTACAGGCCCGAGGAGGTCCCGTCATCGGACCACTTCGCGAAGACGATTTTCTCCCCATCGGGGGACCAGGCTGGGTCGATGTCCTCCGACGAAGGATCGTGGGTGAGTTGGGTCAGATCCGACCCGTCTGCGTTCAAGACGTAGATCTGCATGTAATCATTCGGCGACGACCCCTGGGCAGCGGCCATCGCGAGCCTGGTGCCGTCCGGGGACCAGCTGAGGTCAGCCGCCGCCGGGAGTTCCGAGCTCACCCGCTCGAGTCCAGTCCCGTCTGGCTCCATCACGTGCACCGCCACCGATGACCAGGAATCTGCCGTCTCGAAGACCCTCACGAAGGCGATCTTGCCGTTGGTGGGAAGGTTCGAACCGCCGGCCGGTGGCCGCTTCGTTGCGCCCACGCCGAACACCCTGGCCAGCGCGTAGGTGCCCGTTGCCGTCCCGGCGAGGACAGTCACCACGAGGGCGGCGGTTCCCAGGCGACGCAACCATCGGCGGCGGGCCTTCCTCGCGACGACACGCTCGAACGCGCTCGACGGATCGGGGGGCTCCGCGAGCCGTTCCAGTCCCGCTCGAAGCCGCTCGTCAATGTCCTGCAACGTCTCGGGCCTCCTCTCTGTTGGGCTCGCCGAGAGCGGCCGCCAACGATCGCCGCGCCCGATGAAGTGTCGTCTTGGCGGTTCCCTCGCTGACCTTCAAGGCCCGGGCGACGTGGGCGACGTCGAGGTCCAGGTAGTACCTGAGAACGACTGCCGCCCGCTGCCGGCGGGGGAGGGAGGCCAGGGCTTGCCGAAGGTCGATCAGATCGTCCAGCCCAGCAGTCGAATCTTCCTGGGCACCGGCGCCTGGTTCGAGGCGGTGCTCGGCTCGCCGCTCCACCCACAGCCTCCGCAGCCCGCTTCCCATCAAGTTGGTTGCTACCACCGTGACCCAAGCCGCGAGGGACTCGATCCCCTCACCTCGTTCACTCCGCTCCCAAGCCCGCGCCAGGGCCTCCTGGACTGCGTCCTCGGCCGAGGACCTGGTTCCGAACGCCAGCATCAGGCCGGCAACCAGCCTGGGGTACGTGGTCGCCAGGAAGTCCCGGATGCTGGCCTCGTCCAGCTCACTCCCCTCGTCGATCTAGTTGAAAGACGCTGTACGCCTTCAAAACGTTGACAGCAAGGAAGAGTCTTCTGACCTGCTCCTCGTCTTGTCCCCAGCACTCACCCTAGCCCCGCCGGGGCCGCCGTCCTCGGTCTCACCGGTCAGGTGATCCCACCTCTTGGGGCTGTGGCCCACGACCTGCGCTTGCCGCCCTCCGGCTGCTCGTCCAGCACGCTGCGCGGGGCACGACGCAGCCCGTACGACTCCTTCTCGACGAGATCCGGATCGACCGATCGCATGGCCTCGAGATCCGCGCCCTTCCCGGCTGCGCTGGCAGCCTCCCTCCAGCGATCCTCGATGGAGGAACGCAGACCAGTCGACTCGGTGATGAGAACGGCGTCCTGGCCGGCGTCGTGGCGAAGTATTTCCAACATCTGGTTGGCCCGCTGGGCGCCCGTCGAGACGAACGCGAGATAGGGCGGGTGGAGGCGGTCGGCGATGGCCTGGGTGTCTGCGCCCTTCGGGCTGAGCTTGTCTCCTTCGTTGCCGGTGTGCTGCCGGAGCTCCACGGACCGCATCGCGCTGTCTAACCCGCGGCTGTGGGCGTCCTTGCCATCTACCCGTGCCTGGCTGTGCTGACCACCCAGCGCTTCGACTCTCAGAGATCGAATCCGCGTCCCGGCCTTGTTCTCATGGGCTCCGCGAGCCGGTCAGTTCAAACGCTTCGGTCGCAGCCGAAGCCTTCGTCGAAGCCGGACCAGACGTCGGAGGTCTGGTCCGGCTCCCCCCAGGGGCACTGACAACGCGCATATAGTAGGCGCCTCCCCCGACTTGCCCATCTGGTGCCCCCTCCCGTGCCGCTGGCGTGCGACATCTTGACGAGGGATGTCCTCCGTCCTTCTAGCCCGAGGTCTGGACTTTCGAATCCTGATCCCTTGCATCTCGATCACCGCTCTTTGTGTCCTCTCCGAGGAGATGTGGTGACGTTATCCAG
>DASXTW010000076.1:0-8865 GCA_036505215.1 Actinomycetota bacterium
CCAGCTTGTTCTGCAGCGCGAACATGGCAAGGGCTTCGCGGCGCTTCTGCTTCTGGACGAACGCGTACACGACGCCGGCGGCTACGGCCACCAGGATGAGCACGAAGATCAGGACCTCCATCGGACTCAGTATGCCGAGCCTGGAGGTCCAACGAAAGGAGCGTTCGCCACATGGATCTCGAACTTGCTGGATCGTTCATTCAGCAGAACCATCGGGCGGTGCTGGCCACCAGGCGGCGCGACGGGAGCCCGCACCTGACGCTGGTGACGTGCGGGCTCGACGGCGTTGGCCGGGCCATCATCAGCTCCACCGAGGATCGGGTGAAGGTGAAGAACCTTCGCCGGGATCCTCGCGCCTCCCTCTGCGTCATGCCGGACCGGTTCTTCGGTGGTGGCGTGCAGGTGTATGGCTCGGCGACCATCGTGTCACTGCCAGACGCCATGGAGCCCCTCATCGACTACTTCAGAAGGGTCGCCGGCAAGGAGCACCCGACTGGGATGAGTACCGACGGGCAATGGAGAGCGAGCGCCGGGTCCTGATCCGGATCGAGATCGAGAGGGCCGAGCCAGCCTGAGCCTCTCGAGCGGGCAACCCGATTCCCGTGCATGAGGTCAGACCAGGATCTCGTCCCCACGGACGGAGACGATTGACATCAGCCCGGCGGCGTTGAGCTTCGGCCTTACGCTGGCCAGGTACACGATCGCGGCCAAGAACCCCACCCCGGCCATCGCCCCCCCAGCCTGCACGCCCACCCATAGCCTCCTGCTCAGGCCGGCGATCTCCCAGTGGTGGCGGGGCCGAGTAACGGCATCGACAACCCCCCAGATCGGAAGCGCGAGGACCACGAACGCTGCCAACGCCACGACCAGCTGCGTAGTGCTCAGGTCCAGGAGCTTGAGCCCCGACGCGAGGAGCACGAACACGAGCGCAGGCCGGATGAGCCCGTCCGGAGCGCGAGAGGAAAGCCGGGCGCCCAGGTACACGCCAGGAAGGCTTCCTAGGAGGACCGAAGCCGTCAGACTCAGCCGGAAATCCCCGAACAGGATGTGCCCGAGGGCAGCCGAGGCCACGAGGGGGATGGCCTGCATGAGGTCGGTCCCCACAAGCTCCTTCGCACTGAGCATGGGATACAGAAGGAGCAGCGACACGATGATCAGCGACCCCGACCCCACGGACGTCATGCCCACGATTCCTCCACCGAATACCCCCATGAGAACAGTGGGGAGGGGCTTGGGCGAAAACGGGCCCGGGTCAGCGCTCCGGCCGGCCAGAATGAGGACCTCCCGCCGCCGGGCTCGGCGGAGCTGAAGGAATCCCTTCGCCACGATCGAGGTGGAGGCCACCATCAGGGCGACGCCCAGGGCCAGTTTGAGCCGACCTTCCACCACGGCTCCGTTGCCCAGGTGCTTGAGGATGAACACCCCGAGAAACGCCGAGGGTATCGACCCCGCGGCGAGCCACCGGACCAGTGACCAGTTCACAGTCCCTCGTCTTTGATGCACGGAGGCCCCGACAGGCTTCATGATCATCGAGGCCACCAGGTCGCTGGAGACCGCAGTCAGCGGCTGCACCTTGAAGAGGAGTATCAGGATGGGCGTCATCAGTGCGCCTCCGCCCATGCCGGTCAGCCCAACTGTGAACCCCACCAGCAGGCCGGCCACGGCGACGTACAAGTCGATGTGCAAATGGATCTCCCGGCGCCTTCGTTCGCTTCGCCGTGAAACTTCACAGAGAGTACCGAAGAAGTGGAGATTGTAAACGGCGACGCTAGTGGGGCAACCAGGCCTCGGGGTCGGCCGCCAGGGCCTTGACCGAGTCCGGGAGAACCCCTCCCGCCAGATCTGCCAGGGTCACCACCTCGAGCACTGCTCGCAGGTTGGCGCGAACGGCGATCCAGATCTCCTGCAACGACTCGGCCGGCCCCTGGTAGGTGATCTCCTCCGGCCGGGCCTCGTGCACGCTTGCCAGAGGTCCCTCGACAGCTCGGATGACGTCGGCCAGTGTGATCTTCTCGGGCGACCTCGCCAGCGCATAGCCCCCCTCGGCTCCCCGGTGGCTCTGGACGATCCGAGCGTGCTTCAGCTCGGACAGGATGTTGAGCAGGAAGCGCAGGGGAATGCCTTGGGCCTGAGCGATCAGGTCGGCCTTGAGAGGGCCCCGGCCCGCCGAGGCGGCCAGCTCGGCCGTGGCCCGCACCGCATAGTCCGCCTTCGCCGAGATCCTCACCCGGCCATTCTGCCTCACCGGGGCCTCCCCTCCCAGGCGGACGCGGGAACCAAGCTCCAGCGAAGCGAACCTTGGAGGGCCGCCGCCCGTCTGCTGAGCAGACCTGACCAGCGTTGGAGGAGGGCGGCATGCTACGCGTCGGGAGATGGGTCGTGCTCGTCATGGTGGTATTTGGCGTCCTGCCTCCAGGGGCGCCGGCCGAGGCCGGCGGCGCGACGTTCAACTTCCACAGACAATGGTTCGCGCCCGGTGAACAGGCCTATGGGAAGACGGAATTCTCCGCCGAGGTGGACGCGAAGACCGGACGTGTCGCCGACGGGCCCTACTTCGCGTATCTCCTCCACAGCGACCGGTTCATCGAGCCTCCTCATGTGCCCAGCAACGCCATCCGCCTGGGCCAGGTGAGGATGCGCCCGTTGAACGACGGCATTTGGGAGGCTTCCATCCGGTTCCTGGTCCCCAACGTGCGTCCGGGCAGCTACACGGTCTCCGTCTGCAACGATCCCTGCCGTGATGCATTCGTCGGGGACCTGGTGGGAGCGTGGATCTTCGTCGCCGCCTCCGCCGAGCAAGCGAAGATGAGGAACCTCGAGGCGCGAATCGAAGAGCGGCTCGGCCAGCAGATCTCGGACACGACATCCGACCTGCAGGAGCAACTCGATTCTCTGCGTGAAGGTGTCGAATCGCCGAGAATCTCGGTAGGGACAGAGCTGCGCTTGTCGAGGCTCGAGGATCAGATCAAGGTCATGGACACAGAGGTTCGAGACCTACGTAAACAAGGGGATCAGGGGGCCCTCGCATGGCTCTGGCTTGCCGGATGGATCGCCGCCGCTGGGATCGCGGTCCTCTGGAGGACAACAGCACAGCACCGACGACCGAAGCCGACAACGAAGTCTTCGGATGACGTCGCTTGGAACGAGTCAGCCCCCATCTACCCAGATGACATCGATGGGCGTGACCGTTCGGTGGAGCCTGGCGAGCTGGTCAGCCGCTAGTTCGAGCCTCTGGCGTCTCCACGCAGGAGCCTGCTCATTGTTTGCTACGCAGCCGCGACCGCTTCCCTCACCCGGAAGACCAAGCGGCCGTCTTTGCCGTCGCGATCGACCTCTATGGAGTCGCCGTCGCGGATATCTCCAGAGAGCAGCTTCATCGCGAGGACGTCCTGGATCTCCCGCTGGATGAGACGCTTCAGCGGCCGCGCTCCGAATTGCGGGTCGTATCCCTTCACCGCCAGATACTCGCGTGCGGCCGGGGTCAGGGTGAGCGAAAGCTTCCGGTCGGCCAGGCGCTGCTGGAGCAGCCGCATCTGGATGTCCACGATCCCCGCGATCTCGTCCTTGCCCAGCGGGTGGAACACGATGATCTCGTCGAGCCGGTTCAGGAACTCCGGCCTGAACGTCTGCCGGACTTCGCTCAACACCGATTCTCGCTGCTGGTCCGGTGATAGATCCCCCTGGAAGAAGTAGTAGCTACCGATGTTCGAAGTCATCACCACCACGGTGTTCTTGAAGTCCACGGTTCGCCCCTGGCCGTCGGTGAGCCGGCCCTCGTCCAGGAGCTGGAGCAGAACGTTGAACGCGTCCTGGTGGGCCTTCTCGATCTCGTCGAGCAGCAGCACCGAATACGGCCGCCTCCGGACGGCCTCGGTGAGCTGGCCCCCCTCCTCGTAGCCGACGTAGCCGGGCGGCGCACCGATCAGCCGCGACACGGTGTGCCGCTCCTGGTACTCGCTCATGTCGATCCGAACCATGGCGCGCTCGTCGTCGAAGAGAAACTCGGCAAGCGCCCTGGCCAGCTCGGTCTTCCCCACCCCGGTCGGGCCGAGGAAGACGAACGAGCCGATCGGGCGGCTCGGGTCGGACAGGCCCGCCCGGGCTCGCCTGATCGCGTTCGACACGGCGGTGACCGCCTCGTCCTGATCGACAACGCGCTGATGCAGACCCTCCTCCATGTGGACCAGCTTCTGGACTTCGCCCTCCATCAGCCTGGCCACCGGGATTCCCGTCCACTTGGACACAACTTCGGCCACGTCCTCTTCGTCGACCTCCTCCTTGAGCATCTTCTGTTCGGTTTGGAGCGCTGCCAGCGCGTCGTTGGCTTCGTCGAGCTGTCGTTGTAGCTCTGGGATCCGCCCGTACTGGATCTCGGAGGCGCGCTGGAGGTCTCCGTCACGGGCGGCGCGTTCGCCCTCGCCACGAGACTCCTCGATCTCCGACTTCAGCGTCCGAATCCGATCGATGACCTCCTTCTCCTGCTGCCAGTGGCCCTTCATCGCGGACGACCGCTCGCGCAGGTCGGCCAGTTCCTGCTCGAGCTTCTCCAGGCGCTCTTTCGAAGCCGCGTCGGTCTCCTTCTTCAACGCCGCACGTTCGATCTCGAGCTGCTTCATCCGCCGCTCCACCTCGTCGATCTCCACGGGCATCGAGTCGATCTCGATCCGAAGACGGCTCGCCGCTTCGTCGATGAGGTCGATGGCCTTGTCGGGCTCGAACCGGCCGGTGACGTACCGGTCCGACAGGATGGCCGCCGCCACCAGGGCGGAGTCCTTGATCCGAACGCCGTGGTGGACCTCGTACCGCTCCTTCAGCCCCCGGAGGATGGCGATGGTGTCCTCCACGCTCGGCTCGCCGACGAGGATCGGCTGGAACCGACGCTCCAGAGCCGGATCCTTCTCCACGTGCTTTCGATACTCGTCGAGTGTCGTCGCGCCGATGGCTCGGAGCTCGCCGCGGGCAAGCATCGGCTTCAGCATGTTGCCGGCGTCGACCGCGCCTTCCGCCGCTCCCGCACCGACCACCGTATGCAGCTCGTCGATGAAGGTGATGATCTGGCCCGCGCTCTCGGCGATCTCCCGGAGGACGGCCTTGAACCGCTCCTCGAACTCGCCGCGATACTTGGAGCCCGCGACCAGCGCCCCGATGTCCAGGGCCACCACGCGCTTTTCCTTCAGCCCGTCCGGAACGTCACCGGCGACGATCCGCTGGGCCAGCCCTTCCACGATCGCGGTCTTTCCCACGCCGGGCTCGCCGATCAGCACGGGATTGTTCTTCGTACGGCGAGACAGAACCTGGATGACCCGGCGGATCTCGTCGTCACGGCCGATCACCGGGTCGAGCTTGCCCTTGCGGGCCAGGTCGGTCAGGTTGCGCCCGTATCGTTCGAGGGCCTGGTACTTGTCCTCGGGGGTCTGGTCGGTGACTCGCTGATGGCCGCGGATCTCGACCAGGGCCGAAAGGACCTTGTCCCGTGCGATGCCGCCCTCGCGGAGAAGGCGGGCGACATCCGTGGCCCCTTCCAGGAGGGCCAGGAACAGGTGCTCGGTCGAGACGTAGTCGTCGGACAGTCCCGCCGCTTCGGTGAACGCGCGATCCAGGACGTGGCGTGTCGCCGCGGAGAGATAGAGCTCCTCCTGCGACCCGTAGACCTTGGGGATGCGATCGAGGATCTCCTCGGCACGGTCGCGAAGGGCCCGGGGCGACTGCCCGAGCTTCTGGAGCAGGGGAAAGACCACCCCATCGGGGTCGGCCAGGAGCGCGGAGAGCAGGTGGGCCGGCTCGACGAGCTGGTGGTTCCGGCTCCGGCCCAGCTCCTGGGCGGCCTGGACCGCCTCCTGCGACTTGAGGGTCAGCTTGTTCAGATCCATTAGTTACTCCCTGGTCCGACCGCGATGGGCCCCTGCCGCTTCGGGCCGGGCGACTCCTTGGCCCGGTCGACCTGGATCTGGACGCGGCGGACGGACGACAGGGGCACGATCTCTCCACGACGGGACTGGGACCGCAGCCGCTCCATCTCCTCGAGCATCCGATTCCTGGCCTTGCGGAAATCGCGATCGAGCGTCTCCATTCGCCGGCGCATCCGCTCGATCTTGTCCTCCATCTCCACGATCATCTTGACTCCAGCCAGATTCAGGCCGTGCTCCTGGGTCAGCTTCTGGATCATCTGGAGGCGAGCGATGTCGCGCTCGGAATACCGGCGGGTGTTGCCGGGGGTGCGGGCAGGCCGAAGGAGACCCTTCCGCTCGTAGATGCGGAGGGTCTGCGGGTGCACCCCCGCGAGCTCGGCCGCCACGCTGATGATGTACACGGCCCGGTCCTCGGACTCTTCCCGTTTCCTCGGCATCAGACCTCCACCCCCAACCCCTTTCGGGGCGATTCCTTCTGGACCTCCTGCAACCTACCCAGGAGCTCCTTCTCCTCCTTCGACAGTTTCTGCGGAACATCCACCTTCACGGTCACCAGCAGATCGCCCATGCCGCCCTTCCTCGGCCGGGGCGCGCCCTTTCCGCGGATGCGGAAGGTCTTGCCGGAGGGCGTACCGGCGGGGATCTTCAGAGTGACCTCGCCGTTCAGGGTCGGTACTCGAAGGTTGGTCCCCAACGCGGCCTCCGTGTAGGTGATGGGCAGCTCCAGCGTGAGGTCCGAGTTCCTCCGACCAAACAGGCGGTGGGGCTCCACGCGAACCGTCACGAACAGATCCCCGGCGCGGGCGCCCGCCGAGCCCGCCTCCCCCCGGGCGCTCAAGCGGATCCGAGCACCGTCCTGTACTCCGGGTGGGATCCGCACGGAGAACTCGCGGGATCGCCGAACCCTTCCCGACCCGCCGCACTCATGGCACGGATGCTCCACGATCCGCCCGGAACCACCGCATTCCGGGCATGGGCGAGCGATGGAGAAGAACCCTTCGTTCACCGCGACCGAACCCGTCCCTCCGCAGACCGGACAGGTCTTGGGGCTGGTCCCCGGCTCCGCCCCAGACCCTCCGCAGGTCGGACACGTCGCCGGCCCCTGGATCCGAAGGGGAACCGTCGTTCCCGACATGGCCTCGTCGAAGGACACGCGCACCTCGGTCTCCAGGTCGGCGCCCTTGGCTTCGGCCTGGCCTCGGCCGCCACCCCGACCGCGACCGGTGAACACGCTGAACAGGTCGCCGATGCCCCCGATGTCTCCGAGGTCCTCGAAGGGAAAGCCTTCGACCCGGACACGTCGTCCGCCCGGGCCGGCGCCGCCGAATCCTCCGAATCGCGAAGATGCCATCTCCCGGACCTGGTCGTACTGCTTGCGCTTGCCCGGGTCCCCCAGGACGTCGTTGGCCGCGGAGATCTCCTTGAAGCGATCCTCGGCGTCCTTGTTCCCGGGGTTGGCGTCCGGATGGTACTTCTGGGCGAGCTTGCGGTAGGCCTTCTTGACGTCCGCGGCGGTCGCGTTCTTCGAAACGCCCAGGACCTTGTAGTAGTCCTTCTCGAACCACTCTCGCCTGACGTCACCGTTCACGGCCGCCCCCTTGAAGTTATCTGCGGACGACCTTGACGCCGGCCGGACGTATCACCCTGCCCTTCATCGTGTATCCCGGGCGCAGGACGTCGGCGACGAACGGTTCGCCGTCAGGACCCCCAGACTGCATGAGCGCCTCGTGCCGCTCGGGATCGAAGGGCTTGCCCTCGGCCTCGATCCGCTCCAGGCCCTCGGACCGGAGGATGTCCAGGAGCTTGGCGTACACGAGCTCGACCCCGTGGAGGAACTTCTGGAAGTCCGGGGTGCGCTCGGCGGCCATGAGGGCCAGGTCGAATTCGTCCAAGACCTCGAGGAGCTTGCGAACGAAGGGCTCCGCCGCCATCTCCATGGCCCGGGTCTGTTCCTTGATCACCCGCTTGCGGTAGTTGGCGAACTCGGCCTGCAGCCGCTGCAGATGATCGAGGTACTCGGCCGCCTGCTTCTTGGCTGTGTCCAGCTCGGTCACGTCGGCCGGCTCGTCGCTCCCCGGCGTTCCCGCGCCTTCGGGCTCCGGGCTCGCCTCGGCCTGAGCGTGGACCCGCCGTCGGTCCGTCACCTTGACCTTGGGACGCTGGTCTTGGCCTACCGCTTCGCTGCTTGAGGCCGGTTCGTCACCTGCGGCTTCGCTGCTCGAGGCCGATTCATCGATCTGCGGGTTCTGGTCCTTCTCGCTCATCTATCCGCCCGTGCCCTCTTCGTCCACGATCTCTCCCTCGACGACGTCACCGTCGCCGCTGGATGCAGCGCCTTCCTGACCGCCTGCTCCACCGCCTCCCGGCGACGCGGCCGACGCGGCCTGCTGCTGCGAGTACATGGCCTGCCCGACTCGCTGGAAGGCCTGCATCAGCACATCGGTCAGCGACTTGATCCGCTCGATGTCGTCGCCCTTGAGGGCCTCCTTCAGCTCGTCGTTGGCCTTGGCGACGGCCTCGCGATCATCGGCCGGGACCTTGTCGCCGTACTCGACCAGGGCCTTGTCAACCTGGTACGTGAGCTGGTCGGCGGCGTTCCTGGCCTCCGCACTTTCCCGTCGCTTGCGGTCCTCGTCGGCGAACTTCTCCGCGTCCTTCATCATCCGGTCGATGTCGTCCTTGGACAGGGCGGTGCCGCCGGTAATGGTCATCTGCTGCTCCTTGCCGGTGGCCATGTCCTTGGCCGAGACGTTCACGATCCCGTTCGCGTCGATGTCGAAGGAGACCTCGATCTGCGGAACGCCGCGCGGCGCTGGCGGGATGCCGACCAGGTTGAACCGACCGAGCGACTTCACGCCGGGCGATTGCACGGTCTCGCCCTCGCCCTGCAGGACGTTGATCTCGACCTCGGTCTGGTTGTCCGCGGCCGTCGAGAATATCTCCGACTTCTTCGTCG